>CAZBPB010000135.1:0-6654 GCA_964493565.1 uncultured Pleurocapsa sp.
TGGAAGACCAGCTAGGTGTACAAGTTGCAGGCGAACCGACGATCAATTTTCGACTGGCTCAGGTTGATATTGATATTCCCCGCCCCCGTCCCGTTGTAGAGCAGCCTCCAGCTTTGCCAGTGTCCGTTCCGTCGCCTGTGCGTAGCGAACCCACACCAGTGGTCACCCCAGTAACGGAATCCGCTTCCCCTATCATTGGTCGCCGCTCGTTCACCAGCGACTCGCCCATAGGTACAACGCCTATTGAGGAAGTTCCACCTGCTGACATAACCATTACACCTGTTACAAGCACAACCGACGACGAAAATTCCTAATCGCGCAGGAAACAAAAAGAGAGACTGATTAGGTCTCTCTTTTCATTAGTATTTGGTTCTCGTCAATCTTCTTCATCCAGTCGTGTCATCATAAAGTCAATGACAGCGTTCCATGTTGTTTGCTGTACCACAGGAAGATTGCTCTCCTGTGGTGTGGTGTTGGTTACATCCAATGCTTTGCGAATATGAGCCATTATCGTCAACCGCTTGCATGCGGCGAACACCTCCCAAAATTGCTGAGTCGCTTGCACTTTGGGATTCCGCTTACAATACGCTTGAGTGAAACTATCCGCGAATTGAACGCTCACTTCAGTTGCCAACACCATGCGAGACCATGCTATATCAATCGCAGGATCAGCAATGCAGATTTCACCCCAGTCCAACACACCAGTAAATAATGCTCCATCTACCATCAAGTTATTAGGGTGAAAATCGCGATGAACAAGCGATTTCTCCGCACATTCACGGGCGCGATACATGTTTTCCCGCAACCATGTAAAGCCGGGAGATGCCACTGTCGCATCAACTTTTAGCGCCTCGCGTGCCCACCATTTCACCTGACGCTCCGCAAAATCGAGCGTATCCATCGGCGGTTGGAATACATCGAATCCATTTTGCCACGGCAAGTTGTGCAGACGCGCTAACAAGCTTGATGCTTGTTCTATCCAATATGGAATTTGTTCTGGTTGCTGCAAAGCTAGCTCACCCAAAGACTGCCCTTTGAGATGTTGCATAACGATAAAGGGCGAACCAACTACCTTTGCATCATCAATGCAACAGAACACTTCTGGAACAGGATACCCCATTCGCGTCAACTCACGTAACGCAGCGGCTTCCGTACGTGCTTCTTCATCACAGCGTGTACTTTGATAAAAACGAATAATGATTGGCTGAAGACCGTCAGGGCTATGCCATAATGCACGGAACATACGATGAGCCACCTTGCGTTGTATCGGTGTCACATCGTCGATTGTCCCGTGCAAATAGGTTGTGACTGCGGTGGCAAGATCGGCTAAATTAGTGGGAATATGGACAGCAACCATAATCAATTAATTCCTTCGGTTCACCACTTTATTCAACCATCTGCTCCGTCTGATGGCAAGCTATTTCAGTAGCTTGCCTAAATAGCGCAACGAAGGGCAAAAGATGGGGTTCAACCTCAGATAGTGCAGGATTAAGCTGATTGTTTTAACCCGCCGTACCTATGTTCGGTTCGTTGATTAGCCGCCTTTCTAATCTTCATCGACGGGATCAGCTTTTACGTCAATCACGAAACCATCCTCATCGATCATAGGTCCATATTTGCTATCCAGTCCCAAACGTCGCAAATGCTCTGCCACAACATGTCCCGGCGCGAGGTTATTGAAGGCGGACATTCCTAGTAGTAGTAAACCTATGTCGTCCAACCAGCCCAACCCCACCAGAATATCCGGTATAAAGTCGATTGGGGAGAGTAGATAAGCGATAGTGATAAAGGGGATGACTTTATATAAGATAGGCACTCGACTATCTTTCAAGAGCGACCAACTTAAGCGGACTTGATCCCATAGCTGCCGAAAAAAGTTGGCATCGCGTGCTGTTGTTTGAATTGGGGTGCGTTTACGTTTTTGCGTCATTAGCTCACCTCGATGTTCTGAATAAATCCCCAGACGGCTTCAAATACCAGATCACACTCCACATCGCTTGTCACAATATGACCGCTACGCTGTAGTCGAATTGTGTCCAAACGCGGCACAGAAATAAGTCCCCGCGCCAAGCGATCCAAATTGCCGATTGGCGCAGTAGCATCCTTCTCTGCATAAATCGCCAACGCAGGGGCAGTTACTTGCCCTAACTCAGCTTGCACCAACCGTTGCAACTTGTGAAGTTCAGCTAATCCACCCGCCGAATGTCGATAGTAAGCAACTCGCCCCGTCAGTGGTTCGCCGTGCTTTCGTTGTATATCTAGTATTCGTTTGTGTAACGGATCGGTTTCACGATCATACTGGCTGACTAGTGGTTTGACATAACGAAGAAGATGAGCAAGCCACAGTGGATTACTGATGTAAAGTGGGGCTGCCATCACTACTACACCTGCTAACACTTCGTGCGCAGCGAGGTGGAGGGACAACAAGCCACCCATCGACATGCCTAGTGCAATGATGTGGTCGCATTGACGACGAAGTAAATGATAGCCATTGAGGACATCGTAATACCAGCGCTGCCAGTTCGCGTGATGCAACTCGACAAAGTGTGTGCCGTGTCCTTCTAATCTGGGCGCGAAGACTGTCAGTCCGCGCTCTGCCAGATAGCGCCCTAACCAGAATACTTCTTGTGGAGAGGCAGATAAACCGTGAACGCATAACGCGCCGATCTTTCCGCCTGCAAAGAAAAAAGGTTCTGCGCCAGCTTGTATCTTGAGCGAAGACGCGGACTGCTTATTCATAGTTCGTGTGCCAACCTTATATCAAGTGTAGCACCCTACCTTAATCGCATGGTAGAGTAATCGCAAATGATTACTAAGTGCGCTTAATGCTGCAATGTTGGGAGAGTAGCGATGCGACGTTGGATCAGCCAACTCATTATCAGCACTGTCATATTGCTGATCGTTGGTGCGCCAGCCATAGCAACACGCGCACAAATCCCGATTCGCTTGTGGCATTCGTGGACGGGCGCTGCCGAAGTTTTATTAAACACGTGGATCGAAGATTATCAGCGTCGCACGCCTAACATTGTTATCCAGAGCGAATATATTGATCAATTTGCTTTACTCGACAGATTCATCAGTACGCCCAACGAAGATCGCCCTGATTTGTTGTTAGCGCCTTCTGACTGGGGTGGTGACCTCTATGCCAATGCACTCACCGCAGCGCTAGATACCAGACTAACTGCTGAACAACGGGCGCAAGTGTCGTCCGTAGCATGGGATACATTGGCTTACAATGGCAAGACTATCGGAGTACCTGTCGCAGTAGAAGGACTGGTGTTGTATTACAACCGTGTGTTGGTAGCGACTGATGAAATTGCCGCAACGTGGGCGGATTTGTTGGACCAAGCTGGTAACGCAACAGGTTCGTTAGGCTTGTTGATTGGCGCAGGCTTTTACCCAACTGCGGGCATTTATCTTGCCTTAGGTGGCGGGTTAGTCGATCAACATGGCGGGATATTGCTGGATGCTACAGCGCTTACTGATTATTTGTCTTATGTAAGAACGCTTTATGATCGTAGTGGTGGAACCATTCAGATTGGTGGAACAGGCAACGAATTCCGAAGTGGCAACAGCATCTACACCATTGATGGCACATGGCAATATACCTATTATCGTGGTGCGCTAGGCGACAATTTAGGAATTGCCCCCTTGCCAGCTATTGGAGAGAAGGTGTGGCGTCCACTTATTCGGTCAATGGCACTTTATGTCAGCGCCAGCAGTCGTCAGCTTGATGCTGCGCTCAGTTTTGCGCGGTTTGCTACTAATTCGCAGGCACAGTCACAAATGGCGTCAATAGCATCGTTCATCCCTGTCAATTTGAGGGCGACCATTAATGACGACAATCTGACAATTTCAACTCAACAACTGCTTGCTAATGGTGTTGCTATTCCCACTCGCCACGAAATCCTTGATTATTGGCGGATTTTGCAAACAGCAATTGATGCGGTTGCCATTCGGGGAATTTCAGCCGAACAAGCGGCAAAAGAAGTGCTTGAGCACTTCAACCCTTCAGCGGTGACGCCAGCGCCTTAGCTGGTTGAGTTTGTTGTATGCTGCGAAGCCCGCGATTTATCGGCAGCTACGCGAATTGCCAACACGCGAGCTTCCGCCGTTTTAGTTTTGCCAGCGTATAATGCACAGTAAATTTTTGCTTAGCGTCCAACGATCTCTTCGCAATACGCGCGCAACAAAATGGATTGATCTAGCGGCGTTGGGGCGAGATAGGAAACGTTGAGGTTTCCTGTAACGTAACTAATCGTTGGTGTGCTGCCATGTTTCCGTTCTTCATGTCGATAGGTGGCAGCAATCGCTGTCCAGATCGAATGGCAATCACACAGGCAGGCTATCAAGCCACCATACATTACATTCTCGAAGCCAGCATTATGGTACGGTTGCGGCGTGAAACTACAGATTACCTCAGTATTATCTTCTGTCCAATAGCTTTTGATTTGTAGTCCGTGTGGATTGGCAGGTCCGCAGCCATAGCAGGTGCCATTGTGCCAGATGTCTTGCAATGCAGCAGAATTAGCGGTAATCATGGTCAAGATCGTAGGCATATCCAGCATCTTCCTCTTCGGGGACGATGCCAGAGTCGTATACCTCTTCATCTACCAGCAATGATGTTTTTTCTTCCAGCATATGATCCCGCCAGCGGAAAGAGCCACCTTTTGTAAATAGTACCCGATCCCCCGATGGAGCTTCAAAGCGTTCGTCAGTAGCAATTAGTGCCTGTTGATGACGCAATGCCGGATATAGGCGGTTCAAATGGTGTTGTGCGTCGTAAGTGACAACAATCTGGAAGTCTACGTTGTTCATCAGGGCATGACTCACTGCCCGCACAAGCAAATCGTTATCGGTATCATGATTCAAGCGAATGAGTGTTTCGCATTCCTCGCCGATGGAAAAATCGACCTGTCCATGACGCCACAAGTCAATCAGTGGTGCGTATGGCATCAAATTGGGTAATGACGATTGATTGTCGATGAAGAAGATACTGCGTCGGGATAGATCGCGATGATTAATGATCGCTTTGTCCCGATTCTGGCTTCTCCATCCCGAAACGAAGGTCAACATAGCACCCTCAGTATATTTTCTCTATGATCAATGATCGCACAGAATGCCTTTCACTTACCGAAAATCTCCATAAAATCTTTGTTATTTTTCCATCACAAAACCAGTTCAAAGAATTCCTGTGCGTTATCACTGTGTTTTACGTCCTGCGGCAATAATGCTGCATCGGTATCCATGACATGGCTAACGAGATAACGATAGCCGTTCCGGTGTCCCCAGTCGCGGATCGCCGTGAACAAAGGTCCCGTCAGCGGTTTCGGCGACCAGCATACTAAACGTCCGTCGCCCGGTTCACTGTCTACTTCGTCTGCATCACGAACGGCGATAATGGCATTTTGCCCGGCAACAGAAAGTTTTATTTGTGCTGCCGCCACATTGATTAGTTCTGGGATACCGGCTGCCCATTGTTGCGGAAATAATCGATCCCATTCCTGCCGGCTAGAAGAATAGCGTCCTAACGGCATATACCAACCGTTCACTTGCTCATAATTGCGCTCCGTCAATGTCGTCGCCTGATACATCGCCCGTCCCTCCTGTGTAGAGAACCGGATATTATGTCCAGAGCGCACATGACGAAAGCGGTGCGACAGGTAAAAATCACGGGCTGTGGCGTTTGTCACGGTCAATCGTTCACATTTCATCAGCCGTGCCATGTCGATAATGTAGTTGAGCAGGGCTGTTCCTAATCCCTCGCGCTGATGATCGGCACGAGTAGCAATAACTGCCAGATCGAGGTAATGACCGTAAGGCGACATTTCTACGTTTTCGTAAACTTCTGCCTCCGCCAGCACCATGTCATCTAACTCCGCTACCAAGGCGATACCGGCGCCAGATAGCAGGCGATGCAAGTGGACAGCGCCTGTTTCCACGCTCATCCACGGACCACCATGTTGCCATCGTTCATATAGCGTCAGTGAATCATAAGGAGCGGCGACCAACGAACCATCAGCCCCTACACGCTCCCACTGGAGAACATCCGATTTGTGGATTTCAACGATAGCAACAGTATCGGCTAGTGTTGCCAAGCGAACATTGATCAAAATGAAACTCCATGTGCATCTAGATTTCTAGCCTATCACCTGCCCGTCAACTTGACAACTTACTGTTAGCCAACTTTTTGCCACTGTGTATAAGAAAACTCCTATAGCCGAGGTATATATTTGCCCATCACCTCGGTAAATCGCATATGATTAAGTTGTTGTGCAAAAATCCAAATTGCTGTGTAGGCGGTAGATGTTGAAAAAGCTAGTTGTACTCCTCATCTTATTAGGTATTACGTTGCCGAAGGGGAGGTTGGATGCCCAAACCGACGTAGCAACACACTATATGTTAGCGCGTCCGTTGCCTGCTTCCGCCAATGTGCGACCGGATATGGGCTTCCCTTTCGGCTGGCATCGCAATCACCAATCTCCTATCCATCATGGTATGGACTATCAGAACCGTCGTGGTACACCTGTCATTGCTGCTGCTGCCGGCACCGTGTTTTATGCAGGTAGTGACGTTGAAATGATAGTTGGTCCGCAGCCTAATTTCTATGGCAACGTGGTCATTGTGCAACACGATTTCAGCGCCCCAGAAGGG
>CAZBPB010000135.1:6690-9179 GCA_964493565.1 uncultured Pleurocapsa sp.
TTTGAGGTACGGATTGGCAACCCCACTGATTACAATGCAGTACGAAATCCTGAGTTGTGGTATCCGCCCCTGCCGGGACGTGCAAAAGTGATTGGAAAAGTCGTGGATGTAAATGGTAATCTGGCAATGGGTATTCGTTTTGTCTTTTCCACCGCCACCGTTGCGCTACCCAGCTTTACCTATGCCGAAGCATCAATCCCTAGTGATCCAATGTACGGTGAAAACTTCGTCTATGGTGATCTCGTTTCGGGCTGTTATCGTCTGCGTATTCGCGGTGGCGCGGGCTATGCCTACGACGATCAGGTATGTGTCAATAGCGGGCAAACCATCTTCCTCTTGGTGCAGTTAAAAGCGTAGTTTATGAGTACCCGTGTCATTCTAATTACCGGAGCTTCTGCTGGTTTGGGGCGGGCGCTCACGCTCATTTATGCAAAACGTGGCGAGCGGATTATTGCGATAGCCAGACGGCTGGATCGCTTGGAGGCGTTAGTCACTGAATGCGACGGCTTGCCCGGTAAGATTGTTCCCATCGTCGCCGATGTCCTTGATCCAGTGGCGCTAGTGAACGCTGTCGAGGCGGCAATTAACCAATATGGACGGTTAGATGTGGTGATCGCTAATGCGGGTTTAGGGCAACGCGGCTCCATCGCAGATTCTGCGTGGGAGGATCTTGATGTTGTATTGCGAACAAATATCGATGGTGCGCTGCACACGGTACGGGCAGCAATTCCGGCGTTGCGTCAATCTGGTGGTGGTCACATCATCTTTATTTCCTCGGTATTAAGCATCGCTACAGGTCCTTATTGTGCAGTTTATTCGGCTGCCAAAAGCACGATCAATGCCCTCGCCCGTGGTTTGAGAGCGGAATTGAGGAGCGACAACATTTGGGTCACCAACGTTTTGTTAGGGCAAACGCATACTGAATTCGCGCAGGTTCGGCGTGGGCAGAGTGGTAAAGTTGCCTCTAAGCTACCTACGATGACCGCAGAATTCGCGGCGGCTCGCATTGTTCACGCTTCTTATCAACGACGGCGCACGATTGTGTTGCGCCCTATCGACCATCTGATCAACTGGATGGGCTTATTGTTGCCATGGCTATCGGATCGTGTATTGGCAAGGTTCTACCGTCCCAAGCCATAGTCTGCAACTGCAAGCCGAACGGTGAACGTAGGATAGCAGACTGATTGTAGAGCTGCGGAGTTGCCGTAATATTGCAATCACTAATCGTAGTCGGGTGTTGTTGAGGCGGTTATTATGTCACGTTTGCGGACAGCTCTTTTCGCCATACTGATCATCCTGCCATTTTTCTCCCAGCCCCGCAGCGTACTAGCGCAGGATTGTCTGACGCCGGGTACACCGGGCTGCACACATGGACTGCCAGATTTTCAATATCAGTTGTTGCTGACTGAAATGTTGGCGCATCCTACGCCGAATGCGCGGACACTGTCTGTGGATATGGATGACATCCGTAAGTTTTCGCTGTATAAAGTGGCGCAGGAGAATATCACCTTCTACGATGCACCAAATGGGAATCCCGTCGGAACGCTAGACGCGGGTTTTCATTACCTTGACGTTCGCCGTAAAGAGGGTGATTGGTATGAAATCCGTGCTGGGCAGTGGGTTCCTGCTTCCGTTCTGACATTTACTCGTGCCTCCACTTTTGCCGGCGTGCTAATCGATGAGCCGCTGACTCATACGATGGCGTGGATTTTGAAAGCCGTTCAACCAAGCAGCATTCCGGGGCAAGAACCAGAGGAAAGTGCCGTTTTGTTAGAGCGTTACACGCGCATCAACATTTATGCAACAAGGCAAGTTGGCAATTGGGAGTGGTACCTTGTAGGTCCCGGTCAATGGGTGGAACAGCGCAATTTGGCGCGGGTACTCCCCATCGAAAGACCAACTGAAGTGAAAGGGCGATGGGTTTCTGTCGATCTCTTCGAGCAGACGCTAGTAGCATACGAAGGGGATCGCATGGTATTTGCCACTTTGATCGCCTCTGGATTACCCAAGTGGCCAACGAATGAAGGACTGTTTCGCATCTGGGTACGTTTGCGCACTGATGCCATGACAGGAGCAATGGGACAACCAGATTTCTACTATCTCCAGTCCGTCCCCTACGTGATGTATTTCGACGGCGCGATCAGCCTACATGGATCGTACTGGCACGATGGCTACGGCTACCGTCATAGTCATGGATGCGTCAACATGTCCGTCACTGATTCCCGATGGCTATTCGACTGGACAGGCAACTTCTATGCTGATACGTGGGTCAAGGTGTGGAGCAGCGGCACTTATCAGGACTAATGCGTTTGCAACCAACCATGAATTTCCTGCATGATCTGCCCTTTGTGCGGCTCATTCAGGATTTCATGGTATAGCCCATCGTAAATCTTGAGCATTTTGTCTACGCTGCGGATGCTATCATGAATAATCTGCGAACACTGAGGTTTGACTAGCCGATCAGCGCCACCATGCATGATCAATGCGGG
>CAZBPB010000136.1:0-6219 GCA_964493565.1 uncultured Pleurocapsa sp.
GGGCTTAGCCATCAAGTCCCTTAAGCCTGCGGTACGCATTGTCGGCATCGAGCCTGTTGGCGCGGCTTCAATGAAAGCAGCCGTCGCCGCCGGGCAGGTGATCACCCTGCCGCAGGTGCGCACCATTGCCGATACCCTCTCTCCGCGCGCCGTCAGCGACCAGACGCTCAGCCTGACGCGCCAGTATGTAGATGAGATTGTACTGGTTGAAGATGCCGCCATGATCGAAGGCATGCGCTGGCTGTGGCGTGAAAGCAATCAACTGGTTGAACCGGCGGGTGCGGCAGTCATCGCCGCCCTGCAAACCGGCGCGGTAGATATCGCCGGGTTCAAGCATCCTGTTGCCCTCATCTGCGGTGGTAACGCTGCCGCCGGCTGCGTATTTGAGAATTACGACTCCGCCGCCCGTAACGCCCCCGCCCGGTAACGTATCAACAGGCGTGCGCTGTATTCCTACAGCGCGCGCCCAATTTCGAAATAAATTCATCCACTTTACGAGGTATCCTCACCTCAGCCCACAGTTGTAGGGGCGCAGCACGCTGCGCCCTTCAGGCAGAAGTGAGGTTTTGTCTTATCCCCCCGCATTAGGCAGCGGCGCCCCGTTCCACACCTCATCATAGTTGGGGATCATGCTGCTGGCGGGCACCCAAACCAGATTTCCGGGACAGGTGATGAACAACTGGTAGAACCCGCTGGATGCGCCCACGATCCACCATGTCGTGTTCCCCGGTATCACCACTTCCGGCGTCTCAGATTGTAAATTCGGCGCAAAGAAGGCGCGAACGTCATAAAGCATACGCCCCTGCACCGCGCCGTTCGGAATCACATGCAGGCAGCGTTCTACCACTGGTGCCAGAGTCATCGTCGGCGTGGCAGAAGGTATGGGGCTTCCCGCAGTGGGCTGCACTGTAGCCGTTGGCCCGGCAGGCGTGCCTACCGGCGTATTGGTAGGTGTGTCCGTCGGTGTGGCAGTATCAATCCCTCCCGATCCGTTGACGATCTGGTCAACGGTGCCGCTGCTTGCGTTCAGTTGGCTCGCGCCGCTGTAGGTCGCTGTGATGGTGTGCGTTCCTACCGTTAGCGTACTGGTCGAAAGCGTGGCGATGCCCGCCCCGTTTAGGGTTACCGTGCCGAGCGTGGTGGCGCTGCTGGTATCAACGAACGTAACCGTCCCGGTCACGGCAGGTGCGCCTGCCTCCGCTGTCACTGTCGCCGTAAAAGTGACCGGGTCGCCCGGGTTGGACGGATTCAGGTCACTCGTCAGGGTAGTTGTGGTATTAAATGTCGGTAGGGCATTCACAACCTGCGCAAGCAGCGACGAACTACTTGCGTTCAATCCACTTGCGCCACTGTAATTCGCAACAATATCATGCGTTCCTACAGTCAGTGTGCTAGTCGAAAGAGCGGCGGTGCCTGTCCCACTTAAAGATACCGTGCCTAGCGTGGTGCTGGAGGTGGTATCTACAAAGGTGACTGAGCCTGTAGTGACGGGTGTGCTTCCTGCCACCACCGTCGCTGTAAAAGTGACAGTATCGCCCACAGTAGATGGATTCAGGTCACTCGTCAGGGTAGTCGTGGTGTTCAAAGCCGAGACAATATTGATAAGCACAAAATCGGTATCCGCAAGGATGCAATTGAGTGGATTGGCATGGGGGCACGGTATTCCCCATGTGTTCCCTTGATCGTCAGTTTCCAGCACAAACCGTGCCTGCCCCGTACAACCCGCCTGCGGGGTAAACACAAGCGTAGAAAGCGCTGCGTTCACGCTTGCTAGCGAGGCAGTAAGCACGTCGGCCTGTACGTCGGTTCCCCCGCCCCATGTGAACGTACCCGAACAGGTAACTGAACCGCCCGCGTTCGCCACATTCAGCTCAACTTCCATGTTACCGCCGCCTACATCCAGATCGGCCACCGATGCGGCAATGGCTATCGGATTGTTGACCAGCGTATTCAGGCTGCCGGGCAAGAAATTGACCGGGGGATTATTCGCGGGGTCGGAATCACCGGCTGCCGCGATATTGATGATCACAAAACTGGTTTGCGCGAGGATGCAATTTGGTGGATTAGCAGGGAGATGGGGGCACGGGTTTACCCATGTGTTCCCTTGATCGTCGCTTTCCAGCACTAACCGTGCCTGCCCCCCACAGCCCGCCTGCGGGGTAAACACAAGTGTGGAAAGGGCTGCATTTACAGATGCCAGCGGGGCAACAAGCGAGTCGTTGGTTACGTTGGCTCCTCCGCCCCACGAGAAGGTTCCACCGCAAGTGACTGACCCGCCCACTCCAGACACATTCAACTCAACTTCCATATTGCCCGCGCCCACGTCTACATCGAACACCGATGCAGAAATTGCCACAGGCGTATTCGGCTCAGTATTCACGCTGCTGGGAAGCGTGTTCACCGGTCCTTCATTATCCGGCGTATCTACCTGTGCAGTTACATCAAAAATGCCGATAAATAAGAAGCAAGCAATAACAACAACGATAGTGCGACGCATGTGTGCGGCGTACACGGTTTTTGTTCTCCCAAGCCGATCAGTAAACAGCATTAAATAATGATTTGATATTAAATGCAAATAGTATATCAAAATTGCGAGTGTTTGAGGGGAAATGCGTCTAGCTGTAGTGGGTTTTGGAAAATGCGAAGCGACTATACCATCCACGCTTCCAAAAAGTGGTCGCTGCGTTCAAATACGCGTCCTACGATGCCCTGTGGCGCTGGTTTCACTTCACCGCGCGGAGTCAGGCGCAAACGCAGGCGCTCAAGTGTAGGTTTTCCGGCATGTTCCCACGCGGAAACCACATCCTGTGCCGCCAGCAGCGCATCTGCGCCGCCAAAAACAAAAGCCCGGCCAGCTTCGTTCATCGGGTTGAAGCACACACTGCCCCGGCTTAAAACAACCACACCGCCGCCTTCCAGCCCGTAAGGCTGTTGGCCTTCAGGGACATAGTAGCTCCCTGCGATGAAGGGTGGGGGTAAAGTCAGCAGCAGGAAGGGAATTACGCCCTGCGTCCATTCGCGCGCTTCAAGCCGCAGCCCGATAAAGCCTTCACTGATGTCTTCCGAGAGCATGGCGATAGACTGCCTATCGAATTGCGCCCCGCCCCCGGTATAGATCACCAGTGAGCCTGTGCCCACCCGCATTTCAACCGGTGGCCCGGCCAATGCCCCTTTCAGGCGTACAAAGCCGCAGGGCAAATTTCGTTCGCTGAATAACGAGCCGTCCGGCTGTGCCTGTAATGCCGCGCTGTACTGCCAGCCTTCCAGCCAGATCGGCGCTACGATGATCCCGCGTGGTTTCAACTGCCGTACCCACGCCTTCGGCACATCCCACACGCCCACCGTCGCGATAATCCGGTCATAGGCGGCGCGCGGCGCAAAACCTACCGCTCCATCGCCCTGCACAACCGTCACCATGCTCATGGCTGCGCGCTGCAAATTATCCTGTGCCTGCCCCGCGATCACCGGGTCATACTCTATCGTTGTCACCCTGCCGGTTTTGCCCACCATCTCTTGCATAATTGCCGCGTTATAGCCCGAACCTGCGCCGATCTCCAGCACATTCATTCCCGGCGCAAGCCGTAACTGCTCGATCATCAGCGCCATCATGCTTGGCTGGCTGGATGAGCTGACCACCGATCCATCAGGATCGCGCTTTATCGGAATCGCTCTGTCTATGTAAACCTGTTCCGGGGGTAGTCCGGGTAGGAATGCCTCGCGGGGAACGCGCAAAAATGCTTGCTCAAGACGCGCGTCACGCAGTTCGCCGCCCTGCTTCATTTCTGCGACGAGGCTTTGCGCCGAAGGCGTCCGGTCAATCATTCGGCGCCAGAATCGGCGTACCATGCGCGGCGCTTGCGCAGCGAAACACCCGCTTCGGCATCGGCGCGGCGTGCGGCATACACCCGTCCCCGCGCATCTATATGTACCTGTCCGGCTTTCTGTAAGCGCGCAAATTCTTCCGGCGTGATCACCGGCGCGGGTTCACCCCCCAGCCGTTCCAGTCGCACCGAATAATCGTTGGCGGATGCTTCTTCTGCCTCCGGCGTATCATCGGCTGTTTGGTTCACTTCATCACGACGGACAGACTCGTCAGTCATCGTTTGCTACCCTCACTCGTCATCATTTCGATTGTACTGCACTCTCAAAACCGGCACTCCGGCGAGAATTTACACACCAGTTTGCCTCCCTCTCCCTGAGGGAGAGGGGCGGGGGTGAGGGCTTACTCTCCGTCACCATCCCGCATCTCAATTCCTGTATCCGCCAGCAGCGCATCCAGCGAAACATCGCTCGCCTGTGCCGCGCCGCAGACCATACAATTCGGGTCACGGGTGATGGTTGCCCATACAGCCGAATACGGCGGCGTGATCTCGCCTTCAATAATTTCCAGCGCCGTGTTTGCCAGAATAACCGTATTGCCGGGCAGTTCGCGGTGCGCGTCCGTATCTGCAAGCAGATGATTCACGCCAATATCCGCCTGCACCGAAGCCACGCGTACCACGTGCAGCCACAATCCCGGCTCGGCTTCCAGCGTCCCATCTTCCCCGATCATACCATAATCGAGTTCCTGATCTTCGTCTCGGCTCACCAGAATCTCGCCGCGTAATTCCGCTGCCCAGCAGGCATAACACGGCCCCTGATACGGCACAATCATTACTACGTCGCCACCCTCGCCGCGCGCATACACGCCAGCATAAATCGCCGTCAGGCTGCGTTCCAGACACGCTTGATTGATCGTGTATTTCGCCAGTTCACCATCAACTGCCACCACCAGCAAATCCAGCACGTCCAGCGCTTCCAGATGATCTTCGATGCGTCCGGCAATCGTCTCAATTTCAGCGTCCGGGCTGCGACGACGGATCAAATCAGCCACGATATCCACTTTCGGGCGGCCTACGTCGCTCAAATCGGCGGCATGGCGCAGCACGTTTCCTGCCTCCAGCACATCATCGTCAATCAACGTGAAGTGTTTGACCCCGCTCATGGCTAAGCTCACCGCCACAAAGCTGCCGCCGCTCCCCAACCCGATCACGCCAACACGTTTTTCCGCCAGCGTCGCCAGGTTGCCCGCGCCGATCAGCCGTTCCAGGCGATCCCATGTCATGGCGTTTGCTCCTCGCCCGTTTCTGCCGCCGCCTCGCCAATGGTCGGCATACTATCAGCTTTTGGCGGCAGTTCAGCAGCTAGAGACGGATTCAGCTTGATCTCTGCTGCGCGAATCACATCCGCCAGATACATCGAAGTCTCCCACGTCAGCCCTACATCCAGCGGCTGCGAGCGCTTAAACGCTGTTTCAAACACTTTGTACATATCGTCGCCTGCGCCCATCGGAAGAAACGGAGCGATCCGAACTTCCGGCGCGCGCTTCGGGTAATCATACGATGTGATCAATAACAACAGGTGATCGCTGCCCATCTTTCCCGTTAAAAAGCATATTTCCAGCGGCAGTTCGTTATCTGCATTCCAGAATGAAATTGAGTGAAACAGATTCTCTCTCTGGAACAAACGCATTTCCGCTTCCAGGCGGTTTTCGTTGGTCAAATGCCAGGGATACGGCACCAGTGAGGGCAGTTGATCGTCCGGATAAATCGCCGGCGCAATCGGCTGAAACAGACCGGTTCGCTGGTCAATGTACCAGAAATCCACCCGCATCGCGTCGCCATCATCCAGCAGTTCCATCACAAAATTCGCCATCGGGCTGCTCGGCTGCACCGTCGAAGGATGCCCCAGCGTCACAATCGGCGCCAGCAGAAAATCCATCTCGTTATCAGGATCGAGAATCCAGTCCAGCGCCGTATTCAGGTCGCCGCCGCTCGGCTGGATCATATGCCCCGGTTGCTTGTGCCAGTCCCCCAGATAGCGCAGCGGCACGTCCCATTTGTTTGGGTTAGAGAGTTTACGAAACAGCCCGCCTTTGCGTTCGCGCTCGCTGCGCCAGTTCTCTTGCAGCCACCAGATCAATTCGTCCTGACGCGCATCGCCCTGCTGAAAAGTTGCAAATTGGCGTATGGCGCTGTCGTCCGGCGCAATCGTATCCAGCACATACAGCGTTGGCACGCCGCCTGTAACCGCGCCGGGAATCACCATACCCACCATCGCCTCGCCGGTTTCATCACGCATATGCGTCGCTGCTGCTGAAGCCATCCGCTTCAGCACCCGTTCAGCCACCACCAGATTTGGGGTTGAACCCCGTTGTCTCGTCTGCATCATGTTCTATCT
>CAZBPB010000136.1:6232-8077 GCA_964493565.1 uncultured Pleurocapsa sp.
GGTCGGCGGTTCAGGATTATCAGGATTGATTCGTTCTTCAACGCCCGGCCATGTGCCTGTAGCGCGCCATGTGTAGTAGGCATACAGCCATTGTATTGCCCACGCCGCCACCGTTACCGCCGTAGACGATGCCGGGTTCCAGCCGTAATTTTCACCGTCGCGCGGGTTGAATAAGCACAACTGCCCGTCTTCAAATTGATGTTTCTGGCTGTAAATGCGCGGCTTCAGGATGTAGGCTTCCGCAGGACGGTTCGGATAATCGTTGGGATACAAAATCTTCAGCGTGTGCATCGTATTGGTCAGCGTCGCCAGATTGATCTCGACAATGCCTTCCCAGTAAATCGGTTCCTGTGGCGCGCTGTTGGGCACCACCAGTTTGAACGTATTTCCGAAGGTCGCGCGCATGGCCTCAACTTCCAGCCGCAGCCGGGTTGATACCGCGTCACGCCCACCCCACCATGCTGGCATGGTTCTGGTTATCCCTTCCCAAATTTCACATTCATTTCATTGTAGCATGGGCAGCGGTAGATGCTTACCCGATAGAAGTGCTATCTTGAGAGTTATACGCAATTAGACTGTAGCGGGTTGCGCGTAACGATGTATGCTTGTACGAGAAAATTCTTCCCCTCAGGGCTGAGGGGTAACGATGGCAGTTACAATATTGATTAATCAGCACAATACCCGCCTGTCTAAATCCCCTCACTTGAGGGAGGCAGGGGTGAGGATTCATGAACCAGACATTACTTCTCGAAGAACTATCCCTGAATGCTCTTCCGGCCTATCAGGCCATCCATTACGATGGCTGGATTTTGCGCTTCACCGATGGCTTCACCCGCCGCGCCAATTCGGTTCAGCCGTTATATAAATCTTCGCTTCCAGTAGAAGAAAAACTTGATTATTGCGAAGCTCAGTATGCTTCGCGCGGGCTTCGTACCGTCTTTAAGCTCACCGGTTCGCATCATCCCGCCAATCTTGAAAACGTACTTGATCAGCGCGGCTATGAGTTTGACGCTGAAACCCGCGTACAGACCTTCGCCCTCGACGCAGCTCCCCCGCCCGAAGGTTCAGCGTGGGCGGTGCTCGATACCTATATGACCCCGGTCTGGTTGGAAGAATTTGCCCGCCTGCGCCCCCTGCTTGATGAGGAACGGGATACCTTCACCCGTTTGCAGCTTCAAATTGCCCCGCGCTGTGGCTACGTCCGCCTCGTTGTTGACGGCCTCACCGTAGGGCTGGGGATGGGCGTGATCGAGCGCGGCTGGCTGGGCATTTACGATGTAATGGTAGAACCGACCATGCGCGGGAAAGGCTATGGCCGCCAGACCATGCTGCATCTCATGGCATGGGGTACGGCTCAGGGTGCTGCTCATGCCTATTTACAGGTGATGGCAAATAATGCCCCGGCGCTTCAACTGTACAAAGGGCTTGGCTTCAAAAACGCCTATTCCTACTGGTACCGCCAGAAGTATGCGTATTAGAGGGAACTGGTATACAGTCATCCTATAATCGTCGCAGGGGGCGCAGCATCACAGCGCCCCCATACTTAAAATCTTAATCTACGCCCGCAGCGCCGCGCCCAGTTCCCGTTCCGCCAGCTTCACGATCTTCTCGCGAATCTTGTTCGCTTCGGCTTCGGTCAGCGTGCGCTCGTCGGTCTGGTAAGTGACGTTGTACGCCATGCTCTTATAGCCCGCAGGCACCGGCTCGCCGCGATACACGTCGAATAACTGCACCGCTTTCATCAGCCCGCCGCCCGCCTTGCGGATCACCGCTTCCACGTCAGCGTTGGTCGTCTCTTCCTTCACCACCAGCGCCACGTCCTGCTGTACCGCCGGGGTCAATGGC
>CAZBPB010000136.1:8087-9171 GCA_964493565.1 uncultured Pleurocapsa sp.
CCCCGATGATCGCCGCCAGATCGAAATCTGCCGCCAGCACCGCGCCCTCTAAATCAAATGCCGCCGCCACTTGGGGATGAATTTCGCCGAATACGCCCAGTATGCGATTATTGACGGTTATTTGCGCCGCCCGTCCCGGATGAAAACTACTGTTGAGGGCGCGGGCGATCTTCAGTTCGGGCAGATGCAGCGCCTTGAACAGGCTTTCCAGAATCCCCTTCAAATCGTAGAAATCCATCGCGCCGCTGTCCGTGCCCATCCACGCCGGATCATCCCGCTTCCCCGTGACCAGCACGCCCAACCGCCGCGGCTCGGCCGGCAGTTCCTGCCCGGCATGCTCCAGATACACCGCCCCGATCTCGAACGTCAACTGCCGGTCTGCATAGCGCGCATTCAGCCGCGCCGCTTCCAGTAAGCCCGTCAAGATAGACTTCCGCAGCACCGATTTTTCCGGCGAAATCGGGTTCGCCAGCGTCACATAGTCGCCTTCCGACAGCGCATTCGCCATTCCCGGCGCAGTCAGCAGGGCTTCGCGTTCCGGCGCGGTGAAGCGATAGCTCACGATCTCGCGCAGCCCTAACGCTGCCAGCGCATCGCGAATCACTTCTTCGCGTGTGAATTTCGTGTTAGCGGCCTGCGGCGGCATCTCGTCGGCAATAATCGTATCGGGAATGGCATCGTAGCCGTAAATCCGCGCGATCTCCTCGATCAAATCTGCCTCGCCAATCACGCCTGTGCCAATGTCCATACGCCAGTCCGGCACTTCTACATGCAGTACATCGCCATGCACATCCACCAGAAACCCGCCGCGCCGCAGCAGATTTTGCGCCTCGTGCGCGCTCAGTTTCACGCCTAATATCCTGAAAATCTCGTCCGTTGGCAGTTTCACCACCACCGTTTCCGGCGGCAGCGGGTAATTATCGTATATCCCCTTGGAGACGACTCCGCCGCCTGTTTCGCGCATCAGCTCAATGCCGCGCATCACGCCAGGCAGCGCCTGCGAAGGGTGTACGCCGCGGCTGAAGCGGTAGCCCGCCTCAGTATGCAGCTTCTGCGTTGTCATCGTGCGGCGAATATTGATGAA
>CAZBPB010000137.1:0-812 GCA_964493565.1 uncultured Pleurocapsa sp.
CCTTGACGGAAAATTGGCTTTTATTAAGCCAGTTAGAATATCCACGCTGGGACGCTGGGTAGCCACAATCAGGTGCATACCCACAGCGCGCGCCATTTGTGCTAGCCGAGTTACCGTTTTTTCTGTGGCCTCTGGCTGGCTCAGCATCAAATCACCAATTTCGTCAATGAAAATGACGATGTAGGGAAGGTGACCCTCTCTCCGTCGGCGGCCCAGGCGTGAGTTGAATATTTCAATATTTCGCGCAGAGTGTTCTTCAAGAAGCTTGTACCGGCGATCCATCTCGCGTGTTAGCCACCGTAGTACACCGATCATTCGCTCTTGATCAGTTTCTACCGGGCCAAGTAAGTGTGGTATGCCATTGAAACGACTTAATTCCACCATTTTCGGATCAAGCATCACCAGTCTGACGGTATCCGGCGTGTTGTCGAGGATCAATGCTGCGACCAATGCGGCAATGCAAACTGACTTTCCCGATCCCGTTGTTCCTGCGATGAGCATGTGAGGCATTGTTGCCAGATCAATGCCAACGGGCGCACCGGCAACATCTCGCCCTAAGGGAACATACAATGGCGCTTTTTTGCGCGTTACCTCTTCTTGGTAAGCTTTGCTCTCGTAAACTGAACGTAATGCCACCGTACTGGGGTTGTGATTTGGCACTTCAATACCAATGGTATTGGTTCCTGGTACCGGTGTTTCAAGGCGCAGACGCTTGGCTGATAACGCCAGCGCAAGGTCACTGGACAGTGAGGCGATTTTGCTGATACGAGTGCGGCTGAAGGTCACTTCACCGCCTTCATTAGCATTTTCAC
>CAZBPB010000137.1:822-4241 GCA_964493565.1 uncultured Pleurocapsa sp.
AAATTGGGTGACGGTTGGCCCAACTTTGACATCGGCGACATCAACATCAATATCAAACTCCAGTAGCGTGTTCTCAATCAAGACCACGTTGTTGTTGATTTCACGTTCATCCGGCAAGTTAAGCGGGATATCGCGCAGCAAATCCAATGAAGGTAGAGCAGTCTCCCGTTTCAATGTCGCTTTTGGTTCGCGCATATTGCCAACTACAAAGTAACGTTTCACGCGACCATCAGGACGTTCCACAGGTACAAAATTGCTGCCTTTAGCTGGTTTGCCTCTGACCTCGCCAATCGCATTGAAGTTCGTCGGCATATCGCGACGTCCAATAATAGCCAGATCTTCAGCTGGTAACGTTTCATTTGAGGGTGAATTTGCCCCCGATGCCCGCATTGAGGGTGGAAGTCGCTCACGATCAGGACGAATTCTTACGATATTAAAGGCGCGCGCGCGTTGAAGTTGAGCCTCCGTTGGCATGGCTAGTACAGTTGTGCCCTGTGCCGAAACGGTTGTTTTCGGCTGTGCCAGCGCCTCATCTAGGCGAGATACCTTTACCTGACGTGGTGCGGTGTCTGGCCTCAGACGCTTACCATGTAGTTTTAGCCAATTGCTGCTGCGGTTTAGTACAGTTTTAATGTGGTCACGCCTTACTCCGATTACTACGGCGGCGCTGACAAGAAATATTACACCAAAAATAACGATGGATACGGACGCACCAACAATTGATGCTGTCAACGAACTGAAACCCCACCCGACCAGGCCGCCACCTTGCCCCAAACGTGCCAGTGCCAGCAGTTCGTCATCGCCAGAAGTAAGGTGCAGTAGGGCTAATGCGGCGAAAAAAGCAACCTCTAGGGATAGGATGCGACGTGCCGGAAAACGAATTACAATGCCGGCACGGGGCAGCAGCAGCACAACTCCCAGCGCAAATAGACCGGCACAAACAATGGTGCTGCCATAGCCAAACAATCCGCGCAGTGCATTTGCCCACGCGGCGGCAATTGTATTAGCGTCGGAAACATTTAAAAGTGAGAGGAAAGATACCAGCCCGAATACAATCAGCAGCACTGCTGCAATTTCATCGCTCCAGGGCGGGATAACATCTAACACAGAATCCCAGAATTCTGGCTTCACCGTGTACTTATCATTTGGTGAAGGGTTCTGGTTATCCGTCTTGGAAGGCTGTGCCTTGTTGGCAGATGAACGATTACTGGTTTTTGCCGGTTGTGTCGCCGGTTTTCCGCGTTGGGAAGGTGGGCGCTCGCCGGTTTGTTTTTGCTGTGACACCTAAAGCGACACCTCAACTGAAAGAAAACCACGCTGTTCTGTGGCTGTTTGCGTCGCCCATTATTTTACCATGCACAGGAAGTAACAAACATATACGGGTACGTCTTATAGAAAGAAATGAGGCTGCGACGACAGCATCCTCCCAAAACAATCAATTGAATCTATGAATGGTTTGCGCGTAAGGTTAAACCGAGGCGGCGCGCGCGGCCATCAATGCTTAGAATGCGGGCATCTATTTCCTGCCCTTCAGAAACGACATTACGCGGATGTAGGAAGTGTCCTTCTGCGAGTTCAGAGACGTGTATTAGCCCTTCAAGCCCTTCCTCAATTCGCGCAAAGGCTCCGAAATCCACAACGTTGGTGATTACTCCATGAACCGTTTCGCCAATTTGATAGCGTTGCTGCACCGTTGCCCAGGGATCAGGATGCAGGCGTTTCAAACTAAGGGCTACCCGACCCGCATCTTGTTGTACGTCCAGGACATATACAGTAACTTCTTGCCCGCGACCAAGAATCTCAGCGGGATGCCCCACGCGCCCCCAGCTTAACTCGCTTATGTGGATCAATCCTTCCAATCCACCAAGATCGACAAATGCACCAAAATCGCACAGATTAGTGACGACCCCGCTTACAGTATCACCGACGTGAATACGTGAAAGCAAATCCGCGCGTTCACCGGGAAGAACGCGGGCTGCTCGCTCAGACAGGATCAGGCGACTTTGTTCCTCATTTAACTCTATGATGCGTAGGTGCAGGGTCTGTCCAACGCGAATAGCCATTGCCTTTTGGCGTTGAACTGGATTGCTGGATGCTGGAAAATCAATAAGCTGGCTTGCAGGAATGAAACCGTGCAATGAGTGCCACTCCACAAGCAACCCACCGCGATTAAATCCGATAACCGTGAGTTCAAGCGCAATATCCTCATCCATTAAATGGCGAACAATATCCCAATCAGATTCGGTCTGCTGGTCGTAGGCAGATTGAAAAAATGAGGTTTCGTGGCTGGAAAAAGCGTCTTCAGAAGCAGCTTCCTGTGTTAAATCGGGAAGTCCATCATGTTCATTTAAAAGTGCTCGCCAGTAACTTTCATCTAGTTCAGGCGGCGGCGATGCGGAACTTTCCCGCGAACTATCTGTCGACATTCAAAATCCTTCTTTCCTAACAATAAATGCAAGAAATTAGTGTTTTCTGATTTCATATTTTAGTATAGCATTTGTGATTAATTGCTTCACAAAGGCTGATTTCCTTATGGGATATTAGCCCCGAATTGTTCCTCGCGTGTTTTAGCTTCCATTTCCCACAAGGTGTCCGCAACTGCGTCAATCGCTAGACGTTGCTTACGGTATAAATCAGCATCGCTCATCGCCAACTTTTGACCAACGTCTTTCACTTTCTCGCCCTTAATAAAGCGAAACTCGAGGATGTTGTACAACGTCCATTCGGGATTATGCAGTTTTCTTTCGCCATCAGGTTTTTGCGCCTCAATGGCTTTGATGAGAACGGTACGCAAGGCATTAGTAGGATTTTCATCGCGTCCATTCATCGCATTGCGTACGATGGTCAAATCTAGCAGGCGGCTGTTGGTTAGCCCCGGCCCTCCCCAATAATGGCGTAGGGCAGCGCGCACCTGCTCGTTAAATAAGGCACGGGCTTTTGAGTCTTCAGATTGCTGATGTACTGGTGCATCTAGGCGAGGCGGCAGATATTCGATTTGCTCTCGTGTCCGAGAAGTCAGCTGCATTTGCGGGAGCAGCCCTTCCAACGCCGCGAGAATTTCGGTTTGCACCATCAGATCTTCTAAGGTCTGGTCAGCGCGAAAGACAAATTTTGCAAGCTCTGTTTGGTCATCTTCGCTTAAATCAATTGCCGCTGCTCGCGCCTGGATAGCAAGAATCCCTACAGGAAGTGATAGCCCTTCACGTCGCCCTCGCAAGGGTGTAACCCAGAATGATTGCCACACGATCAAAGGTGCTTCTTCAGCGTTTCCGAGTAACTCGCGCAGCGATTCAGCTTCTGTTTTCAAGCTGCTGGCGCTTGGTCTTAATGGCCCGATGCCCGCAATAATTTCCGGTTCAGGCTCAATAAGCGATATCACAAATGCGGTACTCACGCGTAAGTACTCGCAAATGGAAGCC
>CAZBPB010000137.1:4251-8085 GCA_964493565.1 uncultured Pleurocapsa sp.
AGCCAACGTCGCTTCAAGTAACTGGACGTAATCTTCCCGGGTAAGTAAGCGTTCGGAAAGTTCCTGCAACCGGGCAAAATGATCGCGATCTTCACCGGTAAAGACCAGACGGCGCTCAAGGACTGGCAGTGCCAATGCTACAAACCACTGCCACAACAGTACTACTGCGACTACTGCGAAGGGTAAAAAGCTTTGAACCGGAATGCCTAGGATACGTGTTGCCGGCGTGAAATAAAGAATTGTTGCCAGCGCAAGCACGCCGGTCATTGGGCCGCGCAGAAAGAAGCGTAGCAAATCGGTTTTAACCACTCGATCGGGTACGCCCGAACCAAAGAAAGAGAGCGGATAAGACAGAAAAGCCAGAGACAAAATTACTATCACATTGGCGATATTGACCAGCACCAACCCTAATAATGAATATTCCTGCCCCGCGCCAATGAGCAGCGAAAACGGAAAGATGCCGAGAGCCGGAGTAAGCAATGCGAATTGTAAATACCCCATACGCCGCCTTGTATCTCTCGTAAGGCAGCGTTGCCGCGCTCGACCAAGGTTAATAAAGGCGAAAACAGTTGCGATGGCGAAATAGACACAGTACACCACAAAAAGTGGGCCGGCCTGAACGCTAAAGTAGGTGCCGGGAAAATATGTTGGGGTTATGGGTCTGGGAATAATCAGCAAATCGGTGAATGCTGCGGCCAATACGAACAAGGCGCTTACCAGATAAAGGATTCGAATCACACGGCGGCGGCGACCGCGAGAGGGCAGACCGGTAGTGGCTAAGAGTGCATCTGATAAGTGGATCATGGCAACCGGTAGGAATGCGATGCCAATCCACTGCATTCTCAGGATAGATCGGTAAGTGGCGGGGCTAGGATCAAGCGAAACCAATACATCACATAAATACGTAAAGGTCACGCATCCCAGCAGCAGTGCCGAAGTACGCGCCACTCTATCGCGCAAATTTCGCGTTAAGTTGTACAGCAGCATGGAAGCCGCAACGATAACGATAGCCGAGGCGAGCGTTTCGTTTAAGAGCGCGAGAAGCTGTGCGAAAATATTCTCCACAGCAGCCTCTTAGCGTAGGGATAAGCTGAAGAAAATGGCGATGTCTTGGTTAGGAAAATAACGATCATTAAATCCGCAAAATACGAATCCCATCGCCTGAAAAAAGGCGATGGCTGGAGTATTCTTAGTCTGAATCTCAACGGTTAGACGCAGTAGTTCCTGCTCTTTTGCCCATGTACGTGCAGCACCCAGCAGTTTCATGCCCACTTGGGCGCGGCGATGTGACCGATCCACTACTAGATCGTGGATAAGTCCGATTTTGTGGCGCTGATCATTTTGCATTGCCAGATAGCCAAGCAGTGCGCCTCCGGTTCGTTGTTCGGCGATCAAAAATCCTTGATCATCAGAGAGAGAATCACGTAGGCGGTTGGCGTTCTTGGGAATACTTAAGTCTAGTTTTCGCGGCAGTCGCTCCCGTTTAAGGTCAATATCCCAGCCGATCTGATCGTCCTGATGTACATGAATTTGCAGCACCTGATCAGTCTCATATGCGTGATCAATTTGCTGGCAGCGCGCAATATCGGCTTCTGCGCCGTCACGAATAATGCAGCGAATAGGGGGATTTGCTACCATGATTGTGATTACGCGAGGTACAGATCGCCGAACGTGCCGTTTACTTGCAACTCGATTTCCGCGTTCTCCAGATTGGCTTCCCGACTGATATAACTTCCATCTTCTAGCCGCTCATAACGTGATTCGTCAATGCGGATTCCGAAACTCTTTGGCCCTTTAGTCACAATATGAACGCGGACACCGACCGGAGTTAGAACACGGATATTGCCAAGTGTTGAGCGAAGCTGAAGTGGCTCGAAGGCTTCCTGCGGGCATACGAAACGAATCGCTCCAATACCCGTTCCAAGCGTCACCTTACCAATAATTAACCCGGAACAATCGAGGTTAATATTGCCAACCGATGTTGATGCGTAAACTGACCACGGAAGATCGCGCGCGATTTCCATTTTCCAGTCTGCAAACGATAACCACGGCGTTGCCGTGCGATCAAAGCGTAGATGAGCCTCGTTACCATCTACTGCCAGTTGCGGACGTGAATCGTATGCATACTGACCGGCGATCAAACGGCCTTCGCGTTCCATTGCGCTCACGCTTACGTCAATAGCGCCGGCGCTGATCTCCAGAATGCCAGACTCAACGCTGCCCCGTGTGATGCCGAATGCTTTGGTGGCTTTGCTAACGACGAAATCGCCGCGCAGCAAAATGATCACACCGATAAGCACCAGCACCAACGGAAGCAGCGCCGTGATGTTGAAATTGGTGATTAGCAGGAAGTTGTTGAGCAGTAGGACGACGCCCAGAAAAATCAGAGCAATCGATCCGAAGACTAGCCCGCGCGAACCTTTTGCGCTCACGCGCGCCTCCTTCGTTCGTTAATCCTCGTAAAGATAGTCTCGAAGGATAACGTGAGCCGAAGATTGACGCAACCGATTCAGTGCTTGTGCTTCGAGTTGGCGTACACGCTCCCGCGTAACACCAATTGCCTGACCCACTTCTTCGAGCGTATATACACGACCATCTTCCAACCCGTAGCGCAGGCGCAGAATTTGCGCTTCGCGTGACGGTAGGCGGTCAAGCGCGGTCTTCAACTGCTCATGCAGTAGATTGGTCGCCACCTCTTCGGCAGGAGCGGGGCTGTTTACATCCTCGACAAAATCGCCGAATGTAGAATCGCCTTCCTCATCAATCGGTGTTTCCAAACTGACCGGACGCCGGGCAATTTCCAACAGATTCTCGATCTTATCCGGCGTCATCTCCATACCGACAGCAATTTCGTCAATGGAAGGATCGCGTCCAAGTTCTTGCGTGAGCTTCATTTGAATCCGACGCATGCGGTTCAACTGGTCGCCCATATGTACAGGCACACGAATCGTACGCCCCTGATCTGCGACCGCACGGCTTACCGCTTGGCGGATCCACCACGTTGCGTAAGTGCTGAACTTGTGACCCCGTTGGTAGTCAAATTTCTTGGTGGCGCGGATCAGCCCAATGTTGCCTTCCTGAATCAGATCGAGGAACTGCACGCCGCGACCGATGTATTTCTTTGCAACACTGATCACCAGACGCGCGTTTGCGCGTACCAGATGTTCCTGTGCTAGCTCACCATCCGAAATTAGATCGCGCAGTGTATACACGTCATCCATCGGCAGTTGTTCGCCATATTCGTCCAACTGCGCCTGCGCCATCTCTGCCGCTTCCATGCGCTTTGCCAGCATCACTTCTTCTTCAGCGGTGAGCAGCGGCACACGTCCGGCCTGCTGGTAGCCGGCATCTTGCGTCAAGTCCTGCGCAAGCCACGCCCCGTATTCGTTGCCCTCATCTTCAAGCCACTCCAGCTCTACTTTGAGGTCGTTGCGACGATTTGGCTTAAATACAACATCGTCCGCCTCTGCTTCCAATGCGGTTGTCACTTCGACTCCAGCATCCAGCAAATCGTCCATAATGTCATCTAGCAAGGCAATATCACGCTCAGCATCGGGCAGAAGAGCCAGAATTTCATCATAGCTCATGCTGCCTTGACGGCGTGCCTTGTCCAGAATCTGACGGCGAATTTCTTCCTTGCGGTCCATTACTGAGAGCATATACCACCCTGGTAGATACGGCTACATTATCAATACCGTATCGCATATCTGACGCCTATTTGAGCGACAATCTTACGATCAGTATGAAGTTCTAATTAAGTTCGCTCTGGAAACAGGCGAAAAAATCCGCGAATTCACCGGACACACCCTCGATATCACCAGTGTGGTCTTTACG
>CAZBPB010000137.1:8095-9093 GCA_964493565.1 uncultured Pleurocapsa sp.
GAAACAGGCGAAAAAATAGACGGCGCAAAGCCGTCTCTCGAAACCCTCGTCGTGTAGAAAACAGCGTAGCGAGATTTTGAATTTTTGTCAAGCAGTCGGCGGATTCCTTAATTGCGTAATCAGGTATTCGACGGCTGGACGTAGGATAACATACACTTCAGGTTGATCATCTACGAGAGCATAGTAATACAAATTCGTTGTTGTGATCCCGCCAACAGCTATTCCATGGATACTCCCGTCCGCCAGAATTATTTCTGTCCGCAGCGTTCCTTCCGGGGCAAAGCCATATTCCGCCATATCTGCATTCGGTAGTACCGTCAGAATGCGATCGTAAGGCAGTAATGCCAATGTGCGGGCGATTAACCTGCCATTTTCGTTGATTGGAACGCCTTCCGGCGTTACCCACGCGCCATTTTCAGTACGCGTCATGGTGAATGCCTGGTCTGTGTTCGGGTCGCGCAGGCGAACGGCCACAATGTCGCTCTCATTAAGCTCGGGGAACACCCTCAAAAATGGGTATGTCGGTGGCGGCTGATTGGCGCTTCGGGTTGTGATCACTAGCCCCGCAATTAATAGCGCCGCGAATATGAGCAGCAAGATCAGTAGTTGTCGGCGTTCTCCGCGTTTCATAATGAATTAGCGCCGCGCACGCCGCGCCCAAATGGATAGCCCCGCGACTAGAACAGCGGCGGGCAGCAGCAATACTGTTAAAAAGACAACGAAATCAATTTGCTGCTGGCTAACGAATACAGTAGGAAGGCTGGCGGCAAAAACTTGCGGCGCAAATTCAACCTGATCTCCATAGCGGCTTAGCCATACTAGTGAATCTGTGAACAGCACACCATTACCGCCGTTGAGCACCTGACCGTTCGAGGCGAAGTCGCTGTCGCCAATCAGCACAATGCGCGAATCATTGTTCAGATTGCTGGCCCACACTACAGTAGAGACCGGGCCAGCAATATCGCTTTCCGCATCGAAAGCATATGTGTTAGTTGTAC
>CAZBPB010000138.1:0-6346 GCA_964493565.1 uncultured Pleurocapsa sp.
AACCGTATCGCAGCCGCAACAATGCCGAAAAATGGCACCCACAGCACCGAAGCCAGCAGCACCAGCAGAATATCTACCACCCGCTTCACCAGCCGGTTGCTCGCTTTGAACGGCACTTGCCCGTTGATACGCAGCAGCGGAATACCATCAATGTTCTCAATTTGCACCTGCTGCAAGCTCAATTGGAACACGTCAGGCACAACACTAACTTCGATACCTGCGTTCTGGCACTCCTCTACCATCGTCACAATTTTGTCGTGATAAGACCACGGCAGCGTGATCACCACCGCATCCACGTCATACTGCTGAATGATTTCCGCCAGATTATCGGTGCTGCCCAGCCCGCGCACACGCCCTAGATCAACATTACCGCGCGCCGGGTCATCATCCAGATACCCGACTGGCACGTAACCAAGCTCTTTTCGGGCAATCATCAGCCGCAGCACTGAACGCCCGGTATCACCTACACCAACCACAACAGCCCGCTGAACACCAATGCCACGCGCGCGCATTCGGGCATAGATGATTCGGCGCGCTAGCCGGGCAACCACGTGCAAAATCAGCGTGAAGACCGCAACGTAGATCAGCATCAAACGGCTAAAGACCAGTGGTTGCAGCACAAAGCTGACCGCAAACAGCACCACCGTCGCGCTGGCAACACCGCTAATCAGCCCGGACAGTTCTTCTGACCACGCCCGCGTTCGTACCGCCGCATACAAGCCAGCGCCGCGATAGGCAAAGTACAGCATGACCGCAAAGACGACGGCATAGGGGATATATTCGCTAAAGGGCGCGGAGAAAAACTCACCGACCGGGCGCAAAATCTGAAGCTGGTAACGCGCCGTGTAAGCGAGCAAATAGGCAGCAAAAACCAGCGCTGTATCCAGCACTGGCATCAGCCAGATCGGCTCAAGCTGCGTCGGCTTACGTGTCGTTTGGGTCATATTTCAAACGCGCGCTGATAGCTGACAGCGGTTTGCTGCGCCGTATTCTGCCATGAATAACGCGCGGCTTCTTCAATTCCCTTAAGTCGGGCATTGTTACGCCACGCTTCATCATCGTGAACACGCGCTAAAGCCGCCATCCAGCTTTCCGGCTGATATGGCTCCACCATCATGCCCGCATTCTCTGCCACTTCAATGAGCGAAGATGCGCGTGACACGACAACCGGCGTGCCGCAGGCCATAGCTTCCAGAACAGGCAATCCGAACCCTTCAAAAATAGATGGATAAATAAATGTCTCGGCGCTATTGTACCAAAAGGCAAGTTCTTCGGCTGGAATGAAGCCCGGAAACCGAATTTGTGAACCTAACTTGTATTTTTCTACGGCGGCAAATATCGGCTCATAGTCCCATCCCCGCCCGCCAGCGATAATCAACGGCAGCCGTTTTTCAGGGGGCAGCACAGCATAACCCTCAATCAATGCCACCAGATTTTTGCGTGGTTCCAGCGTACCGATAAACAACCAGAAACGTTCAGGCAGTCCCTTTCTCGCGCGAAATGCGGCAGCATCTGCCTGAGGCAGTGGATGGAATACCGATGGATCGCAGCCAGGGGCAGCCACGTCTATTTTGTGCTGATCAATACCCCATGTCTTATGAATATCCTGCGCCGTCGCCTCAGAGATTGCGATCACCCGTTTTGCGCGTCGAGCGGTCAAGCGCGCCATCATTTGTAAATACAGCCGTCGTGAAACGGGCAACCGTTCCGGATAATGCACAAAGCTGAGATCGTAGATCGTCACCACCGAAGGCTTTAGCATCGCCAACGGAGCGACAAATGCCAGCGCGTGGTAGCCGTCAAAGCCGCCCAAACTAAACGGCTGTATCGCCTGTTCCCACAAAATCCGGCGCAAAGGCGATATGGTGTTCATCCGTGAACGCCGCATCTCAATAGCTTCAAAGCTGAGGGCGTTTTCTGCGCCAACCAATGCCAGTCACGGGGCACCGCAGAAGGCAAATGCCGCAGCAAGTGGACGATGTAATTATGTATTCCCGCCGAACGATAGCCTGCGTTTCCGGCGAGCAAGTGGGCGTTCATTCCGATGTGCATGAGGCAGCATTATACTCTGCTCCCGCCTATGCAAGTAGGCACTATACCTGTACTGCCCATACATTAAGCCGCGCTTGACCATTCGCAACTGCATGGCTACTCTGTTGCACAATTGCAACCTGACTTCTGACAGCCGCGAAAGATCGAAAATGGCTTTTCACACCTTAGATTTAGCAACCGCCGCCAGCATGACCGAAATTGCTGAAGAATCTTGCGGCTTCATCACCCGCGCCGCATGGTCGCAGGCGGCAGGGGCATTGGCGGTGGCCTATGGCGGTGGCGTCCTTCTATGGAGAGGCGGCTTTGGCGGCGAAGCAGATGCTCGATTTGAGCATTCCGCGCCGATCAAAGATGTCGCCTTCAGTCATGCTGGCAAGTGGCTAGCCGCCGCTTCTAGCGATACTTTCGTCTACCTGCTGGATGCGCAGCTTAAGGTTATCACCTCTTTTCAAGCGGCGAATGCTGTGGATTGCGCGGCCGTTTCACCGGATGATCGCTTTATTGCCGCCGGATGCGCCAACGGCACTATCCAACACATTGACCTAAAAACCGGTGAGCGGCAGGATATCCCCGCGCACGATGCTGAAATCTCGCGGATGCGCTTTCTCTCAAACACGCTGCTGCTTTCAGGATCACGCGATGGCTCGCTCAAACTCTGGAATCTGAACGATAAGGCCGTTATAGACAGCGTACAGCGCACAGCCGAACGCGATCAGGCGATCTGGGCACAGCGACCGGGAAGCGCTCAGGAAAAAGAGATATTGCACCTGCTGCCTCTCCCAATTTGGGTGCGCGATATTGCCATTTCTGGCGATCAAGCCGCCGTCGCATGGAAAGATGGCTTGGTCACCCTGTACTCGCTTAAAGACAGGAAACTTTCGGCACTACGCACCCTTGAAGCGCACGAGAACGGCGTGGATGCCGCCGCCTTTTCAAGCGATGGCTCGCTTCTGGCAAGCGGCGGACGTGATGACCTCATCAAGCTGTGGAATGCCGCAACGGGCGACCTGCTGACTACCCTCAGCAGCCACGATAAGCCGGTGCTGACGCTCACATTTGCGGTCAACGATCTCTTTCTGATCAGCGGCAGCGGCGATAACACCCTTAAGCTGTGGGGTGTGGAGCATTAGCCAACATTACTGAAACAGTGGATGCCAAAACTTCAGCATCATTGGCGGCGGCGGCGAAAAATAAAAATGTATTTCGCCGCCATTTGAGCGAAACCTTCGCCATGTAACCGGAAGGTTGGCGGTGGCGAAATATGGCGAAACCGCGTTTTGTGGCGAAGTTTCGCCAATCTGGTTGGTAAGGTACGCACAGACAAACACAGGATAGCAGAATGTTGCGGGGCAGTGGTATCCATATGGACGCATTCTGAAATTAAGAGTGTGTGGTCGAAAGCAAAAATGTGGTGTTCAGACAGGGATGAACTTAGAAGCCACCGAAGTCTTTAAGGGGCATGCTACATCTGCATCACCATCTCATCGCCTAACGGCGGCGAGTAGGCATGAACCATCATGCGCGGCAGCAGTTCAACAATGCAGCCGCGATCTGCTGAAATATGTCCATTTTGCAGCATCCGGCAAATGTGACGTACCGCGCGCACCGTATCATCTACAAATTGATCCATTCGCTCTTCGCTTAAGTACGGGTAAACCCGATCCAGTTTTTCGAGAGCAGCAGCCTGTAAATACTTCTGGCTCAAGGTATCGAGCTTCCTATTCAAGGCATCATCGCTCAAAAATGGCAGCGGCGAGGCAAAGGGTACAGGCTTTGCCAGCGTTCGCCAGAAGAGCGAGTTCGGGTTGTCATGAACATACTTAAAATCCAGCCCGTACCAATCATTTTTGATCTCGCTGACGGCACGCGCCATGCCCACCAGCGCAATCTGGTCGGCATAAACCCGTTTCGTGACCTCCCACACGCGCAGTTCCCACAGCGCATCGGTTACCAGATGCACATAGTAGCCAAATAAAAAGCTGTATTCCTGCCGACTGCGAATATCTACGCCAGCAAGATATTCACGATAAAAGGCTAAATCGTGAATCTTCGGCTCGCCCCTTTCAACGCGCATGAAATGGGTCAGCGATTTGGGGGGATCAAACTCTGTCTCTTCAGCGTTCATCGGCACGCCGGAATCCGGCGCAAGACTGCCGTAGGCAAAGGCAAGTTCATCGAGTTCGGGGGAAGTTCTGGCAATCGCTTCGGCGACTCGCAAGTGGCTAATATAAGTGGTCATCTATACATTTCCGAAAATTCCGGCACACGCATTTGACCATAACGCCTTAGGGGATTTTCAAAACGACGCGAGGCCTACTGCCAGTGCGCGATTGGGGTACAAGAAATCAGAGGCTAACTTACCCTGTTCCCTCATGCTCGTCGGCTGCGCAAGGGGATAAGGAACCGCGAAATATGTGACTTCGCTCTCACCGAGTATTAAAGGGGCAGGGCGCGCCCTGTCCCTCGGGATGGACTGAGGGCGATTCTACAACAACGCCTGAATCAAGATGTCATATACACGCCACAACGCCCGGCGCATGGGATCTGGCGTATCTCTACCCGGCAGCACTGGCGGGAAACTGGCAACGCCCGGCTCATCAAAGGCATTATTCCAGCCTTCACCCGTCCACACAATTTCGTAGCCAGAAAGCCCCATTTCAGCGGCTAAACCCTGCGGCGCATAGCCGTTGTTCTCATATTCGTTGTCGTGAATCCAGTTATTTTCTGGCAGCGGCCCCAGATCAAAAACCGTATCGCGCGGATAGATCGAGTACAGGCTGGTTACTGCCACGCCTACCGTCTGGTTATCGCGGATCACGTTATTGAACACTTCGGTATCATCGGCGGTCATGATCATAATGCCGGTGCCGCTTGGGACTTTGCCCACTGTCGAGTTCGGATTGCCAAAGTTGACGTGGTTGTTGTTCTCGATCAGGTTGTTATATACCCGCGTACCGTAGCCCACCCGCGACGGATTGTTGGGCAGCAAAAATACCAGTATGCCGCCGGTGTTGTCGTAAACGTGGTTGTCATAGACCTCGGCATTGGTGCTGTTTTCGATCTCAATGCCGGTCACGTTGCCGTAAACCTCGTTATTGCGCACAATGATCGGCCCGCGGCTCTGGCCTACATACAGCGCCGCGTCCTTAATCCCTGTCGCTTCAACAAATTCGATCAGCACATCGGTGGTTTCTACCAGATACAGGCCGTATAAGCCGGTATCCTGAATGAACAAATTGCGATACTCCACACCCTGCGCGCCAGTCGTCAGCACCCCGTTGCCAATGTAATTGCGAATGCCGAAACCTTCGAGTACAAAATCATCGCCTGTCGTGTTAAAGCCATCGCTGAGCAGATTTTCTCCGTCCAGCCATGCGCGCTCATCGTCTCCGTCCATGCGTCCATCGCCATCAGTGTCCACCATCTCGCCTAGCATGGTGATATTCGGGCGGTCAATGTATACCGTTTCGTGGTACACGCCCGGCTGAACCCGTACCGTATCCCCCGGCATCGCCCGATCTACTGCCGCCTGTATAGATTCGCCCGGCGCAACGACAAAGGTTTGCGGTTCTCTGGCTTCAAGCGCCACCGTATCCTGTTCAGCAGCGATTTCAAGCGCATCACGCGCAGGATTTTCCATTTGCTGCACCAGCGGCAAACCGCTTGGTACGCTTTCGGGAATCGTAATCAAATCAGGCGGTTCATTAGTCAATGCCAGCAAAAATTGCACCAGATCGTCGGTCTGCTGCGCGGTCAGGTCAAACCCTGCCACCTTCTCATCCACAATCACATCTACGCCAAAGGCTGGCCCGCCGCCCTGCGCGTAAAAGTCAACCACCTGTTCCAGCGAGTCAAATGCGCCGTTGTGCATATAGGGCGCGGTCAGGGCGATGTTACGCAGCCCCGGAGTGCGGAAAGCGCGGGTCGCATCCGGCGCGTTCACCGTCTCCGATTGACCGAGGTCAGGGTTATCAGGGTCGCGATCCGGCACACCCAGCACATGGAAGGTATCGTGGGTGAAGGTTGGCCATGCGTGGCACTCAAAACAGCGGGTTTGGGCGCTGCGGAATACGTCAAACCCGCGCTGCTGCGCCGGAGTCAGCACATTTTCTTCACCCGCCGCAAAGCGATCAAAGGCTGAATTTTGCGTGAGCAGCGTGCGCTCAAAAGCGGCAATCGCCGTTTGTACGTTCGCCACCGTGATCTCATCATCAAAAGCGGCCTCAAAAAGTTCTGCATATTCGGGGATAGCGCGCAGCTCCTCCAGCATCTCATCGAGATCCGCGCCCATCTC
>CAZBPB010000138.1:6356-9022 GCA_964493565.1 uncultured Pleurocapsa sp.
GTCAGCGGCACCAGCATCTGATCTTCCAGCGAAACAGCCCGCCCATCCCAGAACAGGCTGCTGGCAAAAGCGACGTTCCACAGCGTTGGCGTATTGCGACGCAGTTCTTCGCCGTGCGTACCAGCCGCCACAGGAAGGCCATCACTAAAGCCAAGATCCGGGTGGTGGCAGGTGGCGCATGAGCGATCATTGTCCGCTGAAAGCACCGGATCATAAAACAGCAGCCTGCCCAGCGCCGCCTGATCTGCGTCTACTGGCGGCAGGTCTTCCCATTCAAGCTGCAGGCCAGTGCTAGCCGATTCCGCCTGCCGCGCACCGCCGCCCTGTTCTGCTAACGGGATGATCGGGTCTTCCGGCACAGGCAAAAACGCGGTCAGGCTGCACACCCCGCAAATCAACACAGCAGGAATTATCAGCAGCCACGCCAGCCAGCGGCGCTTCGGTTTTGAGGGTGTGCTCTCAGGCATTTGCTGCTCCTGATACTTCAGAGGTAATTTCAGCCTGCTCATACGGGCGGCGTACCCAGAACCCCGCCAGATAGATCAGCGATCCTACTGCCATTACAATAAGGCACAGCGTCCAGAGCAAATACAGCGGGGCAACTGCCGCTTCGGTATCTAGAAAGCCGATGCCAGAAACCCGCGTCATAAACACCTGCGTTACGCCTGCCGCCGCTTGCATTAAGGCCGCGCCAATCCCGCCAAACGCAACTAGCCAGAATGGCATCAAGCCCGTTGTGCGCTCATTCTTGCCGCGCAGTTCGGCGCTGGACTGGTTGATCATGCCTAAAATCGTCGCCAGTACGCCTAAGCCAAAGAGCGCCGTTTGCGCCTGCGTAAGCTGCGTACCAACCACGTACAGCGCCGCATCTGGAAGCGCAAAGATCGCGCTTAGCCCCGCGCCGATCAGCCAGCACAGGGTTGCCAGCGCCACCCAGTGCGCCGCCAGCGTCACGCTTTGGCTGCGCTCGCTCAGGGTGCGGTATAAATGCGCCGCCACCACGATATACGCGAAGGGGATGACGATAACCCCCGCCGTACTCACTACACTCACAATGCCGCTGTCGGTCACCGCCGTCAGCCGCGCCGCCGTGATGCATATTCCCGCAAGGACGATGAGCGCGCCGCAGGAGAAAGCACCCTGCTGCGCCCATTCCAGCGATACACTGCTGTAGCGCCGCGCCAGCCAGAGCGCAAGCCCGATAGCCGCCAGCGGATAACCGATGAAGTAAATGCCGCCCTGCCCCAGAACGTTCTGCATTATGGCAATCTGTATGTCGTTCGATGGCAGCAGATCAAGCAGCAGCCCCAGCGCGGCAAACACCACCCCGATAATAACCATGATCGCCATCGGGTCAGGCCGTCCCGCCAGCAGCAGCGCGACAAACACCACCAGCATCACCAGCACCACGATCACCATGATCGGGGTCATGGCGATCTCATTCCAGCTTCCGCCAATATGCAGCAGCCCGGCAGCGATCAGGATCACGGTCATCAAGATCCATACGTTCGCCATCAGCCGTAACGCATTGGCCTTTTTTGCCTCATCCGCACAGATATACAGACCGCCGCCCAGCAGCCCGGTCAAAATCGTCAGGTTCGCCAGCAGCCCAGCAAGGCTGTTAGCATGGTGAAACGGCAGTGAGGTTGCGAGCGGGTCAGTGCCTGCCCACTTGATCGCCGCCAGCAGCGCGGCTGCGATTGAAGCGATCCACAGCAGCAGCGCCAGCGCGAACAGACGATAGGCAGCGATCTGCGATTGACTAAAGCTCATACGCTGCCCCCTTCGGTCTGCGCTAGCAAGAAAGCCACCAGCGCGTTGATCTGTTCAGCGGTTAGCAGATCGCCAAAATTCTGCTGCATCAGGTTGCTAAAACCGGGCACGATAAAATCGCCGGGGCGCAAAATCGAGCTGCGAATATACTGCTCGGCGCTCATGCCTTCAATGCGATCATCTGCGTGAGAGCCAATTCCGGCAAGGCTTGGCCCGACAATGGTCACGCCAGCTTCGAGCGAATGGCAAGTAGAGCAAATTGCCGGCGCCCGTGAAAACCAGTAGCGTCCCGCTTCAACGGGGTCGTCTGGCACGCCGATTTCCGCGCTTTCAGGATTGGCTTCAATAACAACAGGGATGCCGCCCACAACAAGATCGCCCGGCGGAAAATTCGCAGCAGTGCTATTAACCCACGCCAGCATCGCCAGCAAGTCTTCACGCTCAGATCGCGTAATCAGCAGGCGCGGCATGATGCGACTGCTCTCGTGAAATGCGCCGGGGTTGAATAAAAATTCGTTGAGATATTCAGGGCTGCGCTGCGAAGCAATGCGGGTGAGGTCGGGGGCAAAACCCGCGCCCTGACCGTACAGCGTGTGGCATCCAGCGCAGTTATTCGCGCTCCACAGTTCCTGCCCACGGGTGGATGCTTCCGTAGGCGCCGCCACTTGCTGGCTCAAGACTACCAGCGGCAGCGCCAGCAAAAATGCAGCGCCTAATACCGCGCAGATGCCGAAAAATAATCGTGATCCGCGCACATTAGCCCCCATTCAGGATCAATACAGAGGCGTATAGAGCATAAACAATCGCAAAACTTACAAAGAGTACTACCAGAATCAGCAGTAGTTTCCAGCCAGCGCCGCGAAGCAAATAACTTTTATTCATCATCAACATTT
>CAZBPB010000139.1:0-9017 GCA_964493565.1 uncultured Pleurocapsa sp.
CCCTGTGTATAAGGGTGCTTCGGGTTTTGAAACACATCCCGCATTCGCCCAAATTCAACAATATGTCCGGCATGCATCACGCCCACATAGTCGCAATACGAGGCCACCAATCCCAGATTGTGCGTAATCAGCAGTAGTGAGCTTCCATGCTGTACACGAATTTCGCCAAGCAAATCCAGAATTTGCGCTTCAGTTGTCACGTCCAGTCCAGTAGTAGGCTCATCGGCAATTAACAACTTCGGGTTGCAAGCAATCGCCAACGCAATCATCACCCGCTGCGCCATACCTCCGCTAAACTGATGCGGGTAACTATTTGCCCGCCGCTGAGGTTGGTTAATACCTACCGATTGCAGCATCTCAATCGTTTTCGCCCACGCTACGCGGCGCTTCATGCCAAACTGGTATCCGTAAACCCGCGCGATTTGCCTACCTACCGTCATCAGCGGATTGAGAGCCGTTTTAGAGCTTTGAAAAATCAGCGAAATCTCTTTGCCGCGCACATGCTGCATTTCCTGCTCGGTCTTTGCCAGCAAATCAACACCGTCCAGCAGAATCCGCCCGCTGGTTACACTCATTCCTGCTGGCAGCAGGCGTATCATTGCTAGGGCAGTCATTGATTTCCCGCTGCCGCTTTCGCCAACCAGTCCCACCGCAGCCCCCGATGGGACTGTGATATTCAATGCTTCAACGATATTTACAGAACGATCAAGCAAGGGATACGCGATAGACAGATTTTCTATAGTCAGCACATTGTTCACAACGCTCACCTACTCTGACGGGGATCAAGAATATCCCGCAATCCGTCACCGATCAGGGTGAACGACAGCGCCATCAGCAGGATAACCGCCCCCGGAAAAACAGACATCCACCAACGTCCGGAAACCATCTGTTCCGCACCCTGCGCCGTCATCGCCCCTAATTCCGGCGTTGGCGGTTGAATGCCCAGTCCAATAAAGCTCAAGCCCGCAATATCGAGTACAGACCACGCAAGAAATAGGGTTGCCTGTGCCAGTAAGATCGAAGTGGTATGCGGCAAAATATGGTAAAGCATGATTTCCCATGCAGGCGTGCCAATCGCCCGCGAAGCCTGAATAAACTGCGAATTACGAAGGCTTAACACTTGCGCTCGCACCACGCGAATCGCTACCGGCGCGTAAGCCACGCTCAGCGCGAGAATCACCGTTCGCACGTTGTTCCCTAACAGCACCGTGAGGCCAACCGCCAGCAAAAAACCGGGAAAGGCCATCAGCACATCAACAATCCGCATCACGAACTGGTCAATCGCACCGCCAAGGTACCCAGCCACAATTGCCAGCGACACTCCGATAATTGTTGCGTTAAAGGCTATGATCGCCGCCAGCGATAAATTCAGCCCGATGGCGTAAATCACGCGGCTAAAAATATCCCTGCCACTTTCGTCGGTACCAAAGATGAATTCCGCTGTTGGTGCTTGCCGTGAAGATGTTGGGTTTGTATCCAGCGGATCAGTAGTAAGAAGGATCGGGCCGATAATCGCCACAGCAATCAGTATTCCCAGAATCACCAATCCAAATAGCATAGACGGATGCTGAAACAGGGCGCGCCGCCAGATAACACGCCGGTTTCCACCAAGCGAAACAACCGGAGTTCCTGCAATTTCCTGTGCAGCCATCAGCTATATCCGAATCCGAGGGTCAATAACGCCGTACAGAATATCGGTGATCCAGTTCACCAGAATGTAAAGAACCGCCGTCACAATGATGAACCCCTGAATCGCGGCATAATCATTGTTGACCAGCGATTGGTAGGCATACAAACCGATTCCCGGCCACGAAAATACCCGCTCAACCAGCACGCTCCCCGCAACCAGAAACGCGAAGATCAAGCCGGAAACAGTGAGGATTGCCACTAGTGAATTTTGCAGCGCATCCTGCAAAACAATTCGCCTGAACGGCAGCCCGATTGACCGCGCGGTGGTGATGTAATCCTGCTGCAAATTTTCAACCATCGTTGCCCGCATGATGCGCATAATGATCGGCAGTTGAACCAGCGCCAGTGTCACAGCGCAACGGCATCTCCGAAGGCCGCTAGATCACCTGCCAGAAGCGTATCGATAGTGATGAATCCAGTCACAGTAGGCGGCGTGCTGTAGCGAATACTCAGCCGCCCAAGCGGTGCTGCCGCCCACTGCAATTTGAAATAGAAGATATAAATCAGAATGAGACCAACGAGAAAAACCGGCATACTTACGCCTACAGCCCCGACAAACCGGATAGTGCTGTCTGCCCACGATCCTCGCCGCACCGCCGCGATAATGCCCAGCGGCAGTCCAACCGCCAGCGCAAGAATCGTCCCATAAACCGCAAGCTCAAGACTAGCTGGAAGCCTGCTTGCGAGATCCACCCCCACAGGACGGTTCGTCACCCATGATTTGCCCAGATCGCCCTGAAATATGCCGGTCATATAATCTACGTACTGTTCGCCCAGCGGACGGTCAAGCCCGAGTCGCCGGTTAATTTGCGCAACGGTGTTTTCATCCGCAAGCGTCACTCGCGCAATCAAAGGGTTGCCCGGCAAAATATGGGTGAGGATGAAGATAAACGTGATCGCACCGAACAAAGACGTCAGCGAAAGAAGCGTTCGGCGGCCAAGATACGATAATAAACGCATGAAGTTTCCTTAAACTCTCTTCCCAACCCTTCTTGAACCGTTGAAGCGTTAGGAAGAGAGCTTTGCGAACAACTACAGATTACTCTGACTCACCACGGAAAAGTGTCCAGTAACGGGCGATTCCGTCCGGGAATTCTGCCCAACCCTGAATATCATCACGCATAACGGTCACTGAATTCGGCTGTGCGAGATAAATCCACGGGCTGTCGTCAGCATGCATTTGCTGCAATTCCAGGCTGATTTCCTCGCGCCGAGCAGGGTCGGTAGTTGCCAACCCTTCATCAATCAGCGCGTCTGCGTCGGGGTTGCAATAGTTGGCATAGTTCGTACCCTGCTCGCAGCGCATCAGGAAATGGAAGTGATAGAACGGGTCGTTAACGTAGGAGATCCAGTTGAAGAAGAACATCGGCATGTCGCGGTCGCCAAACTGGCGTGCAGCATACGCACCGCTCAGCATCGACTCGATATTCACAGTTACGCCAATTTCACGCAGTGCATCCTGTATCAGCACCGCAACCTGTTGATCTTCCTGATTATCGGCACGTGCCACCAACGTGGTCTCAAATCCGTCCGGGTAGCCGGCTTCTGCTAGAAGCTCACGTGCCCGGTCGGGGTCGGTGTCATAGTTCCAGAAGCTGAAATCGCTGGTAGGCATACCGGCAAAAATGATGCTTTGCAGCGGATCAGCGTAACCCGCCCACACCGATTGCAGAATTTCTTCGTAAGGAATCGCATAGGCGATAGCCTGCCGCACCTGCGGATTGTCGAAGGGCGCAATGTTGTTGTTCATGCCAATCAGACGACCGTCGAGACTGGGGTAGGTCAACACTCTAATGCCTTCGGTCTGGCTCAGGTCATCAATTTCCGTATACGGCACGCCGCGCAGCACGTCCACATCGCCGTTACGCAGCAGCAGAACGCGATCCGCCGCCGTGGGGATAACCTTGATCACCACGCCGCTGTTAGCTGGCAGATCTGGATAACCGTAGAAATTCACATTTGGCTCGTAAGCAAACTCAACACCCGGCTCAACCCGCGAAAGAATGTACGCGCCTGCCCCTGCGGTATTGCTGGTTAGCCATTCAGTTGCCCACGGGTCTTCGGCGGTAGCGTTCGCTTCAACGGTTTCCTGATCAACGATCACGGTGTTCAGTTCCGACAGCAGCTCGTACAGCAGTGGTGTTACACCGTTGGTTGGCACGAAGCGGAACATCCGGTCATCAATAATTTCAACCTGATCCGCGCTGCTGATGCCCGCCAAAGTCAGCAGACTGCCAACATAAGATGTGGGCGAATTGAACGTGCGATCTACTGTGAATCTCACGTCGCTGGAGGTCAGTGGGTTGCCATTAGCAAAAACCAATCCTTCACGAAGGGTAAACTGCAGCGCACCATCTTCTGTCTCTTCCCATGACTCGGCCAACATCGGTACATATTCACCGGTTACAGCAACAGTCGTACCAGGGAACGGTCCTTCAATCTGAGCTTTAGCGATCAGCGTTGCATAAGCTTGAATACGTGCGTCACTATCACCATCCGTACCAAACGAATGAATATCGAGGTTGCTCGGTTCCGACCACCATGTCACCACTATTGGCAGGTCATCCTGCGCCGTAACAGTAGACAGAACGCCAAGCAAAGCGATAATAACGATCATCAGCGGTAGGATTCTTGCACCGCGCAATGCCTTATTCCCAAACATTAAACACTCCTTTTCTATGAGTAGCTGCCCTGCCCAATAAGACTCTTAAAATCCTATGGGTTAAAGGCATTTACGAGACTTGCTGCTCGTGTCCATTAAAGTTTTCTGCAATAGGCCGTCTCCTTCCCTACTCTGCGCAAATAAATCCCAGTTATCGATCATGCCTGTAACGGCAGGTTAAATACCTCGATGGCTGTTCTGGCTAAACACCAGTTCAACTGGTCTTCAGAAAGGTTTAGCGACCGGTATTTGCACAGTTCCACGGCAAAATTGGAAGTCAGGTCACCGGCCATCATCACGCGGTTTGCCCCCAGGTCGCGGATCAGCCACGCGATGTCGTGCGCCGCGCACCATGACGTTTCAAGATAAATATTCGGGCAGGTATCAGCCGCCACCCACGCTTCTTGCGTAAATACCATCATGCCCGCGTGTGCCAGCACAAATTTCACATCCGGGTAGCGCCGCGCCAGAGGAATGGACAGCGACGGCAGCGCCCACGGTATACCCGTTCCTGTGTGAATCATCACCGGAATGCCCAGTTCGCGTGCAATGTCGCAAATGCGGTAACCGTCTTTACCCAGCGGGTTAACTGCACCGCCAAGTGGATGAATTTTGATGCCCACAAATCCCAGATCGCGCACGCAGCGCTCAGCTTCGCGCTCCAGTTCTCCTTCGGGCGCGTGCGGGTTGTACTGGATCATGCCGAAAATTCGGTTTGGGTAGTTCTTCCCCATCTCCGCAATCCGGTCATGTACGGAGGCGGCGTTGGTAGAACCGGCGCTGGGCATCACGATGGAGGCATCAAAGCCAACGTCGTCCATCGCTTGAATGAGGTCTGGTTCAAAATTCTCGGCATGGAAGACAGTGGTGTCTCCGATATGCGCGTGTGGGTTTACGATCATCTTCTGCTCCTAAAGAACGGTGCGCCCGCCATCAACCGGCAGGCATACGCCTGTGATATAAGCCGCCTCATCAGAGGCCAGAAATACTGCGGCGGCGGAAACCTCTTCCACCCGTCCGATGCGTCCCAGCGGAATATCAGTGCTCAAACTCTTGAGCCATCCTTCCGGATCAGGGTGCGTGTCCAGCGTTCGCCGCGCCATCGGCGTGTCAATCATGGTCGGGCAAAGCGCGTTTACGCGTATGTTGTACTGTCCGTTTTCAGCGGCAAGCACACGGGTCAGTTGCAGCGCCGCTCCCTTTGATGAGCAGTATGCGCCCAGCCCCGGTACCGCCACGAGGCCCAGATCAGATGCCGTAAGCACAATGGAGCCGCGCCGCGCCTTCTTCATATAAGGCAGCACGTAACGGGCGCACAGGAACAAGCCTTTGGCGTTCACCGCCATAATCCTGTCCCACAGTTCAACGTCCATTTCGCTGATCGGAACGATATGTTGATCCAGCCCTGCGCTGCAGCTCAGCACATCAACCCGCCCGAACTGTTCCACCGTTTGCCACACTACACTTTCCACTTCTGCCGGCTGTGTCACATCCGCTGCGATCGCCACAGCCTTGTAACCGGAAGCCATGATCGCGCGCGCAGTTTCGATGTTGTCTTCCGCGCTTCTGTCCACCGCCACGACCTGCGCACCTTCCCCGGCAAACCTGCGGGCAATATCCTTGCCAATGCCGGAAGCTGCTCCGGTAACGATGGCGATCTTATCTTGAAGCCGCATTCAAAAAGCTCCCCCGGTAGATAGCGGCGCTGCCGGGACGGGTATATAAAGCGCGTCCCTTAGCCGCCTGAAATTTGCGTAAACCTGCTCGTAAACAGCCGTGGTTCGCGGTTCTGGTTCGCTGTATGCCAGCGGACTGGTCATCGCCTGCACCGCACTTTCAGAGTCTGAGAATGTGTCTGTTGCCAGCGCCGCCATGATAGCAGCCCCCAGCGCTGAATCCGCCTCGTAATAGGTTGTTGAAAGCCCGAAGACATCCGCAATAATTTGCCGCCATAATGCGCTCTTGCCGCCACCACCTACGAGGAAAATGCGTCGCATCGAACAGCCAAAATCATGGAAACTGGAATAAACATCACGCAGGGCAAACGCCACGCCTTCAAGCACCGCCCGCGTCAGCGCCCCCCGCCCTACCGATAAGCGCAGCCCACAGAAAACGCCTGTCGCCCCGGGATCGCTTTTCGGCGCTCCCCGCCCCGCCAGATACGGCAGGAACAACACATCCTCGCTACCGGGCGCAGTTTCGCCAGCTTCGGCTAACACCTGCTCAAACGCATCATCTGTAGTTGTGCCTGAAAGTTGGGTAATCCATCGCAGCGCCGAGGCCCCGCATTTTGTTTGCCCGCCTGCCACCCATGCCTTTTCAACCAGCGGATAGCAAAACAGCGCATGTTCAAGGCACTGATCCGGTTTTAGCGGTGTATCCAGCGCCAGCCTAAACACGCCGTTGGTTGCCAGCGTAATGATCACGTCGCCCGGCTGCGACGCCCCACAGGCAAGCACGGCGCACGCCCCATCATTCAGCCCCATCACCACCGGCACAGGCGCTTTCAAGCCAAATGCCGCCGCGATCTCCGCTTTCAGCATCCCCGCAGTCGAAATTGATGGTTTCACCGGGGCGAGTCGCTCAACAGGCCAGTGCATCGCCTCAAATACAGGCTGCCACCACGCATCTTTCCCCGGGCCACTGGAAGGCTCGGTAGCGATGATCCCCGTCAGCCAGTTAATCAGGTAAGACTTAGCCTCCAGCGCGTAAGCTGCGCGGCTGGCAATTTCAGTCTGGTTTTCAATCGCCCACAGCAGCCGCGCCGGAAATCCCGAAAGCGGCATTCCCAGACCAACCCATCCCGCGCCCGCTTCTTGTATCAGCCGTTTCCCCTGCGCGATACAGCGTTCGTCCTGCCAGATCGGCACACTATCAGTAAGCGCCCGCCCTGCGCTGTCCGTAAGGATCAGGTTTGGCCCGTGTGCCGACACCGCGATTGTCGAAATCTGCCGCTGGCTTTCGCCTAACGCCGTGATCACCTGACGGCAGGCGCTAGTCAGCGCCTTTGTCCACTCAGCAGGTCGCTGCTCTGCCAGCCCCGGCGCTGGATAATCTGTGGCATAACCAGCCGAGCCATAAGCCAGCAGTTCGCCTGCCGCGCTGTATGCCACTGCTTTGGCATTGGTCGTGCCCAGATCCAGCCCGATAAAAATATCCATCAATCGCCTCGCATCAGCGCCGCCGCTCGCGGCATTACTTCATCCGCAAACTGACTAACTATCTGTTCAGCCGTCGTATTTTTCGTCTCATGCGGTAAAAATGTGATCCGCGAAATCCCCATATCAATAACCGCCGCCACTTTTTCAGCCACCTGCGCGGGCGTGCCTACCCACGAAAATGCGTCAATGCACGCGTCTGGCAACCGATCCAGAATACCGTTCATGTGACCGAACTCCGCCTGTGTGATCTCTTCATAAAGGGTGTCATCAATGCACACTCCCGCCTGCGTCAAGAAATCGCGATTAGGCGCGCTGGCCTTGATCATTCCGGCGATCATCGGTTTCACCGCCGCCCGAGCAATTTCAGGTTCGCTGTGCAGTGAAACATCAACACGCACAGTTATTGGAATATCTTTGAGGTGCCGGTTAGAAGCATGCACGCCCGATGCTACCTGCTTGAGCGCATAGCCTATACCCTTTGGAGAAGCATACGTAGCGATCATCACGCCGTCAGCCTCGCGCCCCGCCATTTCCAGTATCCGGTTGCCCCTGCTGGCAACCCACACCGGAATATCCGGACGCGGCGTAAAATCCAGTTTTAAGTCATTGGCATGTACAGTTTCGCCCTGAAAAGTGACGCGCTGCCCCGCCAGCAGCGGCTTGATGATCGCGATAGCTTCGCGCAGTGCCGTAAGCGGTTTCACCCGCTTCAGTCCCAGTTGATGAAATCCAACCGCGCCAGCACCCAGCAGTAGAATTGCCCGTCCGTTTGAGGCTTCATCCAGCGAAGCAATCGCTCCAGCTATAATCGCCGGATGGCAGGTATACGGTTCAGCGATAAATGTCCCCAGTAGTACCCGTTCGGTGTGCGCGGCAAACAATCCCAGCGTCACCCACATATCGCGGTAAAATTTTTCGTTGGCGCACCAGAGAACGTCGTAATTCTCCAGTTCGGCAAGCCTTGCCAGATTGACAAGCCGGTCATATGGGTGTTTTCCCCAAATGCCTAAGCCAAGCCTGATGTCTTGCTCACCGCAGCGCCACATAGAATAAATCCGTATATCTTACGAATCCGGTCGATCAAATAAGAAAAGCACCCTTGTCAATTACCATTGTGCCATCAAGGTACACTGCCCCTTCTCGCCGCAAATCTTTGATGATGTCCCAGTGCAGCGCGGATTGATTTATTCCGCCACACTCGGCATACGCGCGCCCCAGCGCCAGATGTATCGTCCCGCCAATCTTTTCGTCATACAGAATGTCGTAGCAAAACCGGTCAATCCCAAAGTTTGTGCCCACGCCAAACTCGCCCAGGCGCTGAGCGCCTTCGTCCATATTCAGCAGTTCATCGAGCAGTTCCTGATTGCTTTCTGCTGTCGCCCGTACCACCCGCCCTTTTTCAAACTCCAGTCGTATGCCCTCTACCCGCTGCCCGACGTATACGCCCGGAAACTCGAAATAGATGTGTCCTTCGGCGCTATCGTCCACTGGCGCGGTAAAGATTT
>CAZBPB010000140.1:0-217 GCA_964493565.1 uncultured Pleurocapsa sp.
GAAGTAATCAATTTGTGGGAAGTTGGGTCATGGATGCTGAGCCGGAGTTTTGAGCGAAGCGATATGCTGGGGTTGCGCGTGGACGACGTGCATTCACTGGCCTTCAGCCCCAACGGACAGGCGCTGCTGGCAGGAACATATGCCAACGTTGATCTTTGGAGTGTGACAACCGGAGAGCTGGCGGGAAGCATGGGGTCAAGCGTCCGGGATGGCGTCA
>CAZBPB010000140.1:227-3734 GCA_964493565.1 uncultured Pleurocapsa sp.
ATTGCGGTGACATTTGGTGAGACCTCGCAGATCATGGTTGTGCCTGCCGCCGCCGCTCTCGTCGGGCTGACCGAACAGGGTGCTTATACAAACGGCAGTTGGAGTGGCGGTGTGGTGGATGTATGGAGCTTGCAAACCGGGAACGTCACGGCGGATTTTTCGGTAGGCGACACCAACCACTTTGATGTGAACGAAGGCGCTAACCTGCTTGTAACTGAAGATACGGGTAGTTTCAACGTATACAGCTTCTTCACGACCGAGCGCATTTTCACAGGGACAGGATCATATTCATACCCCACCAAGGTTTACTTCGCACGTAATGACACTCTGCTGGTTGTTGTGAAAGAGAACGAAATTCAGCTCTGGGGAATACGATAGGCAAATGTAATGGGGTGAGCGATTCGCTCACCCCATTACACAACGGTGAGAATGATATTTGCGCTTCGTGGTTCTGAAGGCATTTACGGATTGGATACCGCCCGGCGGCTTCGGATAAATAGACCAATCGCCACCAGCATCAAGAGTGTTCCAACCACCAGCAGCACTATCCCTAATGTGCTGTCAGAGTCTTCAACCGGAGCAATATTACGCTGTGCGCTACCCGTTTCCGCCACCTGTGACTCCTGAACGACAGGCGTTGGCGCTTCCTGTACCGTCGTTGCATTTTGCGAAACTTCTGCTGGCGGTTCAGGGGTATAGGTCAGCGTTGGCAAAGGTGAAGCCGTCGCCGGGGGAATCTGTGCTTCTCCTTCAAGAAGTCCCGATTCATTCACGACTGCTGGCGTGAGCGTTTTATCGCCCGGCGGAACTGCTGCAGGGCCGCTGTTTTCCGATTCAGCCACGCTGGCGCTGGTATCCATACTTTCCTGAACCATCGAGCCTACGGCAAAACCATCCGACACGTCACCAATAGTCGGCGCGCTTTCGGTAGGCGCAACAACTGCTAGTGCTGGCGCTCCTCCTGCTGCCAACGCATCAGAAGGGGCGGGCAGTGCAGATTCTGGTTGGAGTTGAGTTTCGCTGGTTTCAGGTATCTCCTCAGCATATTGAAGGATCGTTGGCGGAGGAGTTTCAGTGATTGCGATGGTCGTCATGGGAACAATGGTTGCCGTAGGTAGCGCAGCTACTTCCTGGTTCATCATGACAGCATTGGTGGGTGGCTGCATGCTGCTGCCCGTATTCAGGATACTAAACCCGGCAACAAACAATAGGATTGCGGCTGCTGCTGAAGCAAAGCTAACCAGACGCGGGAATACACTTATCTTCGGATTCGCGGATTTTGGCAGAGTTTTGAGCGTGAAGTCGCGCGGGGCTTTCAAAAGGGACAGCGAACTGACCAGTGACACTGTGGCGCGCATCAATTCCAGTTCGCGGCGTAAATTGGTCTCGTTCTGTAGGCGCTGCTCAAGTTCGGCGCGTTCCTCGTTGGAAAGCTCGTCGTCCAGATAAGCAGAAAGAAGTTCAAGATCGTGGTCGTTCACTGGTTCGGGTAAATCCGTTATTGCCTTTTATCAGGCATATCACTCTGCCTTATAGACGAAATTGGGCGGGTAGAAGTTCCGCAGTGTTTTGCAGGCACTCGCGAATGCTGGATCGTGCTCTACTTAAACGCGATTTTACTGTGCCTAAAGCTGTTTCCAGTTGTTCCGAGATGCTCTGGTAGTCAAAGCCCTCAATATCACTGAGCACCAGCACCATCCGTTGGTCTGGCGGAAGGGCGTTGATACAATCCTGCACTGCGCGTTCTAATTCCCGGCGCTCGGCAATTTGCTCCGGAGTCATTGAGGGATCAGGCAGCGGCGCTTCTTCTTCAGTTGGCGCAAGATCATCAATGAACGTGGTTGGATGGCGTTTTTCGCGCCGTAAGGCGTCGTAACACAGGTTTGCTGAAATGCGCAGAAGCCACGAACGAAAATTGCCGCCCCGATAACTGTTTAGCTTGCGGTAGGCGGTGATGAATGCATCCTGCGCGACATCCGAGGCTTCGTGCGCGTCACCTAACATTCGGTAGGCAAGGCTAAATACCGCATCCTGATAATGACGCACCAATGTATTAAAGTCATCGAGACTGCCTTTTTGGGCAGCGCGGATGATGCTGGCTTCGTTTTCAATAGGTGACGCGGGCATTGACAATCGCCTACCATCAAATTACTATTTTACTGACCACGCCGGAGTGGTGAAATTGGCAGACACGATTGACTCAAAATCAGTTGCCTTTGCGGGCTTGTGGGTTCGAGTCCCACCTCCGGCACTAACAGCCAGTGAAAAGCATCTCACTGGCTGTTTTATTTCACAGCGTATTTCAGATTAGCCGTGAATCGCCTTGTCTGCAACTAACTATTGCTGTGCGCCTCATAAACGCTGATCTCTTACTTTGCGATCCGCTAACGGCTCAATTACACTAAGGAAAATACAGTGAGGTTGTAACCTCACGGTTTCCGGGAGCATCATGGTTCGTTTTTTTGTATCGCTGCTCGTCGCCTTGCTAGTTGGGCTTGGTCTGGGATTATATCTTGGATGGGTTCAATTTCCGGTTCAGGAAACCGACAGCGCGGCGACAGCATTAGCACAGCGTTATAAAGACGAATACGCCGTGATGATTGCGCAGGGCTATCTCGCTGATCAGGATATCACTGGCGCGTTGGAACGCCTTCGCCTGCTTCAGGTTGATAATATCCCTGCTTATGTGCAGGAAGTGACCGAACGCTATATCACAAATTCGCGGGATGTCCGTGATATTCGCGTTCTGGTTGCGCTGTCAGAAGGTTTAGGTCGTTTGACTCCGATTATGGAACCCTATCGCCCGCTGCCTATAACGGGCGCATAACAAAGCAAAATGTCTTATAGCGAAAGTACCCCTGCCGAAAAATATACTCGTCCCCGGCGCTTTTTTTCACCAATCGGCGTCATTCTTGGATTTGCCTTAGGGTTGGCAGGTGGGCTTCTGATCTCGTGGGTACTTTTTCCCGTTGAAGAAATTGATGTCGCACCATGGCAGCTGCTGGCGGCTGATCGCGAACAATACCTGATCGCGATTGCATTGGCGTATGCTGAGGACAGTAATCTAGATCGTGCGGTTGAACGGCTGCTAACGCTGCGCCTTTCAGGCGATCCCATTCAGGCAATGGCAGATACGGCTTGTCGCCTTGCGACTACCGGATATATCAACAGCACCAGCGGCTTGCAGGCGATACGCAGTATGATGCAGTTTTATCAGCTGCAGGGTAGGGCAGGCTGTGCTGATGAGTTGATCAGCGCCAATGCCGAGCCGACGCAGGTTGTGGATATTACTCTGCCAACTTCAACGGCAACGGTAACCCCTGCCGCTACCAAGACAGCAACCCCTGAAAGCGCGGTTCTGGCGACAGAGACGCCGCTGGCAGTTACTGTGCCAACCCCTGCTAACGTATCCTCTTTCGAGGCGATTTCGGTCAATACGTTATGCAGCGCGCTAGAGAGCGGTCAAATACAGGTACAGGTTTATGAGATCAACGGTACGACCGCTAT
>CAZBPB010000140.1:3747-3987 GCA_964493565.1 uncultured Pleurocapsa sp.
CCCGGACAGACCATTCGGGTGCGCTGGCAAGGCGGCGAAAGCCGTTTTGTGACCGGCCTCATGCCTGAACGCGGTCCCGGTTATGCAGACTTCCAGATGACCGAAGGCTTAGATTACATCGTTGATATGCCCGGCGCAGCTAGCCCGATTGATACAGCGTTGGAAGCTGTACCCTGTACTGACCCGACTACCGGTGAACGGGCAATCACCACCTACCGGGTAATCTTCAGGTCAATCAAT
>CAZBPB010000140.1:4031-8954 GCA_964493565.1 uncultured Pleurocapsa sp.
AGTGTTGCGAAAGATTCCGTGTGGGGCAAACGTCAGTGTTATAGCAGTACAACCAGTTCATTCGTTCTTCAAAGACGACATGAGGTGAAGGGAGCGCAAAAATGCCCGGTAAACTGAATGCTGATGCTGTTGAAAATGCGAAGCAGCTTATCCAGGACGGTAACTATCGTATCAACACTGTCTGGAAGAATGCACAGCCGAGCGAGCATGAAGTTGAGCAATTTTTGAACCGCGCAGGCTGGGACGAGTTTTCAAAATGGTTTCTGGTCGTAGACGGAGAGTTGAAATCCCCGACCGACGCCAGCTTTGTGGTAGGTGACTTTAAGAGCGTTCATCGCAGCAGCCTGCAAAACATCAAGCGTCAGGCTGAAAAAGACGGGCAGCCCGATGTCGCAGACGCGGCGAACGACCTGATTGACCTGATTGACCATTTTAACGCGTGTTAGCAATCCCACAGTGCGTTAAACGGATGCGCTGTCTCGTCCGTTTTTTATTGCTATTGCCCTATCCCATTGCAGCTACAAGATTATTCAGTGCTGTGTGTTCGGTTTCCTTCAGCGCTAACACGCAATCACGGATCGTGGCGCGTAATTCAGCCGCCTGCGCTTCGTTTAATGGGAACGCTGCCTCAGCTTCGTCATGCAGCGCTTTCAGGCGATCCCCGATAGCCAAACGTCTTTCGGTAGAGGCATTACCTTCCTTGATAAAACGGTCATGGCGCTCGTCTACCAGTTGGCGCGCCTCAGCAAACAGCGGTATGCCATCAGGCAGTAGGCTGTCCATTAGCTTTTTCCACGTTGGGAAGGTTTCTCGATAGGCTGCCGATGTCTGCGTAAGCGATGGTTTCTCCAGAATAATTGCGGCTTCGTCGAGAAAATTGGCAAACATTGCCCGCGTAGCATGTGCACCAGCGGCGTAGATTAAAATAGATTCATAACCCGTCAGCAGCCCGTGAAACATACGTCGTCCGGGCGCAAACCGCTGTCTCCAGCCCCTTTTTCCGCGATTATCTATTAGCGCCGCCGCCCACTTATCTAACCCGCTAAGCCCGAAATTTTCGCCGCTGCCAACGGGAGATTCACTGTTATACAGGGCAATGCAATCACGAATACCGGCCTCAACCGCGCCATGAAGTCGGGAATAATCCGGCACACCATAAGTCGTCATGCGATTGCGAATTTTCTTGATACGCCCCCGTCCCTGCATCAATTCCTCAACTGTTGCCGTTAGCCCTACACGCGCCCGGTCTGCAATCTGCACCCGGTTTTCATCCATTTCGCAGGCGTAAATCAAAATCGGCTGAACCATCCAATCTTCGGGTGATTGAGGGATGGCGTTATACTTCAGTGACGAACTATCTACCCAAACAACTGCTGGATTTCCATTAACAACTGCTGCAATGACGTTAGCCATACCTTTGTAGGTATCTGTGGTCTGGCGAGTATGTTGTGGGATCGCCAGCCGATCCAGCACTTTCGGCGGCATTTTATCGTTATACAGGAACTGGGTTAGCAGCGTCATGTGCGGATCAAAGCCTTGATATTCAAAGGTGAAATAGCCCAGTACAACCCCGCCGCTGATGCCTAGTAGGAGTGCCTCCGTTGGCGGTTGACCGGTATGCGGGGCGTTCGCGCCCATGTACGCAAGCGCGTTATACAGATATCCGCTGGCGAGGCCTACGCCATCAAACTGGTGATAATCGAGGAGTGCGGGCATTTTCATGTCCCTACTGTTCTATTCCAACTATATGACAGGATAGTAATCGAGACTGAAATCCCACAATAGTCGCTGAAATTGTTAACGACTAAAAATAAAACTATTAGTGCTGTGCAGTGAGTAGCAACTGTGCTGGCAAATTAGGTCTTGGTAGTGACCACGCCAGCGCCATTCGCTCCTCGCTGTCAATCACTAATGAAGGCGGGGCAAGCAAAGTTTGATTTTCGACGATTGTCTGAATTGATTGCAGTAACCCGTTTTCGAATCCGAATACAGCGATATTGTCACCAAATTGCCCGGCGGCAGAGAGGGTGTCAGCTTGCTGCAAGTGCGGCGCTGCCCACGTGAATGGCGTGCCTTCAATATCTGTAATTCGCTGAGGCGGCTGCCAGACCGGGGCATTTAGCCTGCCGGATGCAAACCAGGTTTCATTGGTGCCATTGGCGCGGGTGACGTTCCAGAAAACATAGCCATAGGTTTGATCAATGCCAGCGCGCAGCCCATGCAGTCGGTCACCATCGCCAAGCGCAATCGTTGAAGTAATCGTATTTGTATCCAGAACAGCACCGTCAATCAGACGTGTTCTGATGAGCATGGTTTCGCTCAAGTAGAACAGGTAGATGGTGCCGTCGTCGGCATAGGCCATTGCAGGATGTCTGGCGCTAGCGGCTATTTGCGCTGGTGCTTGCGGTCGTCCGGGTGCGTCAACAGAACCCAGATAAAGTGTGGGGAATGCGGCTTGCCCTTCCGTCCATGCCGCCCAGATACTGCCATTTTTGCCCGGTACAGCGGCAAAATTGTAGGTTTGAGAGTTCGAAATTTCAGTTGGCCCGCGATCTACCGTTAGGTCACCCGAAAGCACAGCAGAATACAGGCGCGTTTCACCTGTCTCGCTGCCATCCAGCCATAGAAGATGATGATTTTCGCCTTCGCCGGGCAGCAGCAGTTGAGCATAAGGGTGGGTTGGCGGTAGAGGAAGGGTGACCGGGCTGCCGATCTCTAAGCCGTCAAGCTGACGTGCGTCATGGTGAACACCTCGCTCATCGTCCCCGATCCAGGCGGTTAGTGCGCTGTTGCCTTCAAACCATAGGGCGGGCGCTGCGGATTGGTGTGCTTCAGCAATCTGAACAATTTCGCCCCATGCAGATTGTCCGGGAGCCGTATCGCAGGCATAGGCGAACAAAACGATGGCTGAAAGCAAAAGCCACCGAAAGAGACGCGTTGGCTGCGATGATGTCACGTTGAAAATTAGACTTCTACTGTGGCGACAATATCATTTGGCCCCTGATATTTCACCCGCTTACGCAGGTAATAAGCGATAGTGCGAACCACGTATTTGGCGGCAGGCAGGGTTAAATTGGGCAGTATTAGTTCATTGCGCCCGGAATACACGCCAACGTGGTAACGTTCCTGCCCGCCAAAGTAAATGTTGCGGATAAACCATCCCGACGGCCCTTTGTCGCGGGAGGCGATCACTACTTCCACCTCGTCAATTTTCTCCCAATCAATACCGTCGCCATCAACCACCAGCTCATAATTGGTGGTTTCAAAGTGGGCTAATAAATTTCGCTTATCGGCATCGTTCAAATCGTATTCCTGTGGCGGGGTGCTGCCGGGAAGCATATAAATTGTTGTCATCGCTTCATTTCCTGCTCATGCTGGCTGTTTGCTTATTGAGAATACGAGAAAGCGCCCGGTTTCATCCTCTGATGTTTTTTCGAGAGTCATGCCGATATTGGTTGCGACTTTTGCTGAGGCATGATTTTCAGGGTAGACCATGCTTATTAAGCGCGATAGATGGAGCTGTTCGAAACCATACTTAAGTACAGCTCGTGCTGCTTCTGTACCTAACCCTTGTCCCCAGTATTTCTTGTCAATCAAATAGGCGACTTCAACCTCTGATTGCCCGTCAATGACCCAGGGCAATAAACCGCAGCGACCAATAAATTGATCGTCTTGTTTGTGGATAGTTGCCCATAACCCCAGTTCTGGATGATCAGGATGTCCATTGAGAAACCACTCTAATTCTTCCCTGGTTTCTTCGTAAGACAAAGTGCCTTCCGGAAAATAGCGTCGAATTTCCGGATCGCTGTAAAGCGCAAATAAGGCATCAAGGTCGCCTGGAATTAAACGCCTTAGCAGAAGCCGATCGGTTTCGAGTATGTATGACTGCAAATCAGGCATTGAACGGGCCTTTCATGGGTTGTTTGTTGGCTGCTCCGGGCCAACCAGCAGCCGGATGGTGGCCGGGCTGGTGGCTGTTCCATCTTCACGATAAGCTGTGGCTGAAAGCGCGTGCAATCCAAGCCCCTGCGCTGTCCAGTTCATCTTGACTGAAAAGATGGGTACGGCAGCGGCGTCTACCGGCGTTCCCTGTTGATAAAGAATATCATCCAATAGCAAATCAACCCGCGCAATACCACTGCCAGCGGTATCTTCAGCCACTAGGATGATCTCTAATGACGTTTGTTCAGGGATGAGTGAGTCGGTGGCGGGGCTTTGAAAGCGAACAGAGAACGGGTTAGGGGTGGGTGTGGTGTTATAGCTCAGGTTGCATCCGGCGCTGATCACGATCAGACCCAGCGCCGCCAGTAGGAATAAGCCTCGACGCATTCAAATATACCCGACGTGACTAGAACTCTTCTGAATTATGCGGTTGATCCCTGAGCGCCGCAAGCTAGAATCTGTTGCGGAGGGTAGACCATGCAAATTGATATTTTGACGCTGTTTCCGGGGATGTTTGAAGGCCCGATGACTGAAAGTATGATGTGGAAAGCGCGCGATCAGGGCATGCTCAATTTGCGACTGCATGATATTCGCGATTACAGCCAGACTCGTTACCGTTCGGTGGACGATATGCCTTACGGTGGGGGCGGCGGCATGATTATGAAACCGGATATTGTGGTGCGAGCCGTTGAGAGCGTGCTAGATGGCGCTCCTGAAAATACCCCCGTGATCCTGATGACGCCGCAGGGGCAGATGTTCTCTCATGAGATTGCGGTTTCGCTAGCACAACAGCCGCAAATCTTGATCTTGTGCGGCCATTACGAAGGCATTGATGAACGGGTGGCCGATCTGGTGGTTACGGATGAAATTAGCATTGGCGATTATGTATTAACGGGTGGCGAACTTGCGGCGATGGTGATTGTTGACGCGATTGTGCGCCAGATTCCCGGTGTTTTAGGCGCTGAAGGTGGCGCAGATCGC
>CAZBPB010000141.1:0-6879 GCA_964493565.1 uncultured Pleurocapsa sp.
GAAAGGATTACGGTGAACATGGGCAAGATCGTTGCGCGAATCGTTATGAGCCTTTGCCTCGTTATCCCTCTTTTCTCAATCACAGCACAATCTACTGAACTTCCCCCTGAATGTATAGAAAACGACATCACCCCGGTAGCGCTGATCGTTGGTGAGAATGGTCAGGTTGCGCCCGGAGACGCTAACAACGTGCGCGATATACCATCGCGTTCCGGTACGCAGGTTGGCACAATCCCGGCCGGAGAAATGTTTGCCGTGCTAGATGGCCCGGTTTGCGCCGATGGCTTCTCATGGTGGCAGGTAAGTTATGGCGACATCACGGGTTGGACGGTGGACGGGGCAGATGGTGACGCATGGCTGCTGCCGGTTGCAGAAGGCGACGCGCTTGCACCAGTTTCGGAAATAGGCCGGATCGCTAGCAACGCAATTACGCCTGAAAATGTCGCTGGCATTAGCCCGATCCGTGAATTAGCCTGCGAAACGGGCACTACCAGCAGCGGGTATTTTGCGATCAGCCCTGATCAGCGTTACATCGCGATTATGTGCCCGGAGAGCGATGCAAATTCAATTGATCAGGATCTTGGCATTCTTGATCTGGCTGACGGACAGCAAGTTGCGACGATCAAAGCGTCAGAGGCAAATGCTGACGAACGCCCGATACGCTTTTTGTCTGACGGATCACTGCTCTACAGCGTATGGTCTGGAAATCCCTTCCGGTTTTTTGTTGCCTCAAATGATGGCTTTGTATGGACAAGTCAGGAAGTCGAAACAGATGAGGCTGTTCAACTGTTGATGAATGAGATTTATTCACACCCGCTGACGCTCTATACGCGGCAGTTTTCAGAGCGTGATGCGCGAATTGCCGCGCTTGCAGAAGATCGAACTATTGGCACGTTTGCATTTAACCCGGATGAATCGCGTATTGCGCTGCTGATTGAAGGTGAAGATTCCCCGACACTACAAATTGTAGATGCGCTCAGTGGGGATACGCTGGTTGAAAGTAGATTAAATTTCGATCCAGCTTTGATCCGGACAGATAACCTCAGGCTGATTTTTAGCCCCAGCGGAAACTTTGTACTTGGCGAAATTTGTACTGATTTCCCTGAAACCGGTTTTGGTTGGGATTGTGAACCGGGACAAAGCGCAATCGTCTGGTGGGACGCGGCGACTGGAACTGAAGTGGAACGCTGGATGCTGCCGGAAGCACACACAATCTTCACGGGGATACCGGTTTTTAATCCTCAGGGTAACATGCTGGCAGTGCCAACCGAAGCCGGCGTGCTTTTCTACGATGTCAATTCAATTGAGCCAATTTTTGTGCTGCCCCGCGGGAGTGACACGGTTCAATTTAGCCCTGATGGAACATTTGTTGTTGTTTCAGGTTCTCCGGGAACGGTAGCTTCAGGCGAACAGGCGACGACCGTTTATGCAGTGCCTTAGGCGTTGATCACAACGGTCGAGTTACCAGCTCGCCCGTACAAACTGAATTAAGTGGAACTGCCGCGTTTTTTGATCTGTTCAATCGCCTCGTTAGACGCCTTGAAAACATCATAATCATCATGGGCTTTGCCGACATAAGCTGAGCGTATTTTTTCAAGATGGGGTAATACGCTGGCATCTGCTAACTCACCCAACGAGCTTACTGCCGCCCAATGAACGAAGCTGTCTTGATCTTTCAGTAAATCGACTAATGGCGGTACCGCTTTTGTATTGCCAAAGTCACTTATGCGGCGGGCGGCAGTTTGGCGCATCTGCCAACTCTCATCTTTGAAACAGCGTATCAGGGCGTTAAACGCGCGATCATCCTTATTTTGGGCAAGGCCAATAACAGCCCCAACACGAACTGCTTCTTCCTTGTCATTGAGCGCTTCAATCAATGCTACAAACGCCCGTTCATCCTGAATCTTGCCCAGTTCCCATACTGCTTGCGTTCTGACGAATGCTAGCGGGTTCTTCAGATCTGCCAGAAGTTTTTGAAGTCGCTGATCATCTTTCATAGGCGGATAATCACTCACACAAACAGCTAAAGTTGACTGAAATGCTCTTGGATTCTTCGGCATCGGGATCATAACGCAAATTTTAATTGTAGAGATGGCAAATTTATCGTCTACTTAAATCAATAGTGAGCGCTGTAAAGGAATAAGGCCAGCATGCGCAAGATCGCCATCTTCTTTCCCTTCATAGGCTGCTTATTCCTTCTTGCGATGACCGCCCTTGCGCAATCGGTTCCGGACATAACACAGATTGCGACCACCATAATCACACCGGCAAATGTCGCTGCGCTTGCGCCGATACGCGAGTTTGATTGTGGTTCCGGGATTTCTCACGCCAACCTGTTTGCCCTCAGCGCGGATCAGCATTATATCGCCAAGACCTGCAACGGCTTGGCTATTTATGATATGACTGACGGGCAGGAGGTGGTTGCACTCACCGGCTCGGACGGCACCGATGAACAGCCGCTGCGGTTCCTGCCCGATGGTCGTTTGCTCTGGATGGGCAGAACTTATGTGCCGGATCCGCCGGATCAGTATTTCGTTTCAACCCCTGAAAATGGAATCTGGACGCAGCGATCAGCGGCGTTTGATGAGGCCATTGATCTCATAATGGCTGACGGCTATCAAAATACCACTAGCCTGCTGGCAAACAATTTTGCCCGGAGCGGCGGCCTGCTAGCATCGCTGGCTGCCGCCCGAAATCCACTAAATGATGGCCTGCTGCCGGGCAGCTTTGCGATTAGCCCGGATCAATCGCAAGTTGCATTGTTGACCTATCGCGCCAATGACGCACTGTTGGAAGTCATTGATATGCTGTCAGGCGAGGTGCTAATGGGAAAACCATTGGACATCGATCCCACGCTCATTCAAGCGGGAAATCCACAGCTCTGGTTCAGCCCCAGCGGAAATTTTGTGCTTGGCGAAATTTGTCTTGAATTTAGCGGTTTTGGCTTTGCCTGCGAACCCGGACAGACAGGTATTTTCTGGTGGGACGCTAGAACGGGCGAGGAACGTGTTCGCTGGATGCTTCCCCGAAGCGATTTCAACTATACAGGTATCCCGGAATTTAGCCCTGCAGGCGATTTGCTGGCGGTGCCGACTGTAGGCGCAGTGCTGTTTTACGAGGTGAACACCGGTGAAATCATTCATACCCTTGAACGACACAGCGCACAGATCAACTTTAGCCCTGATGGAACCTTTCTCGTGGTCGCGGGAGAACCGGCAGTGACGGTGTATGCTGTGCCGTAAAGACGCGCTTTATCCGCACAAACAGCTAAAGTTGACCGAGACGATCTCGTATTCTTCGGCTGCCGGATTACCCAGATAGGCGTTGATGTAATAGCTGGTATCACCGCGCTGGGTGACGGTGGTCGCGTTTCCCAACGCAAGCACACGGCCTTCGGTGGTGGCAGTTGCCCAATCGTCATCGCTGGTCATGGCGACAATGGTTTGCGTCCCCCCTGCGCTGTTCACGCCTACCAGCCATTCACCTTCGTATAAAAATACGCCGTCGAAGCGAACCGGATCGTCGGTTTCAACGATGGTGAACAACCGGGGATCGGCTAGCGGCACTTTGAGCAAATTGCTCGAATTAGCGACGAGTAGAAAGCCATCAGGATGATAATCAATGCCGTTTAGCCCGATACCTTCGGAAAGAAGACGTTCATCTTCAAGGAAGATTCCGGCATTGCCTTCAGGATCAACGCGGTAGATAACGGGCGAAAATGAGTCGGTCACATAGGCGTTGCCTTCGTCATCCACCGCCACATCATTGGCAAAGTGCCGTCCATTCGGGTAAAGCGTGTCGAGATCGGTCAGAAACAGGCGCTCAGTGGTGATCAGATCGTACGCAACAAGCGCGGCTGAGCCTGTGCCACCAGAAAATACAGCGGGATCAGCTACAGCCGCCAGCAGACGATGGTTGGCTTCGTCTACTTCGATGCCCACTGTAGCGGACAGATCATCGTTCAGGGCGAAAATTTCCAACCCGCCCGCGTCATTCACAGTGCGAATCGCCGCATCGTCCAGCGAGGTAATCAGGAAGCGGGACTGTGCTTCATCCCAGTCAATACCCTCAGGCATAATGCCCGGCGCTTCGATCACGATTTCAAATGGCGGCAGTGGTGTTGGTGGCACTGGCGCGACCTGAGCGTAAACGGCCTGCGCTGCCAGCACCAGCCCAACCATTATTCCAGTGATCACCTTATGCCGCATATTGGATATCTCCGGTTCATTGGTGTGAACGGATATTTTAGCGTGAATTTTGGACGCGGGCGGTATTTACGTGAAAGGGCGGCTCCACATGGGAACCGCCCTTTCATGCTTCTAAGCGTTTGGCGCATTATCGAGGTTGACGAGTTGAACGCCGAACTCGGCGGTGCAGTCTTCGAAAGCAAGCAGCCTCTTGTTAGGCGAGAGAGAATTGGAAGCAAAGAAAGTGTTTGATGGGATGACATAAATTGAATAGGGGCCGACAGTATGCCAGCCTGGCTCTGAGCCAGAATCGGCACTTTGTTGAAGGAAAAGCACGTCACTTTCGGGTGACCAAGTGAGATTGTACGGGTTGGCGCGAACATGCATGGTGATATTCTGCACTTGACCGGTAGATACATCAACTGCATACAGATCGCCAGCGGCAATAACTGGAAGCGTCCTCCCATCAGGTGACAGTCCTAACATAGATTCTCTGTTAGGAATCTCTGTCGTGAGGTTACGCGTCTCGCCGGTGGCAATGTTGAGGATATGCACTTCAGGATCATGACTGAGTCTGGCAATAAGTGCCAAGCTTGATCCTCCACAGGGGGAAGATTTAAGGTAAGGTTACGTGTTTCGCCGGTGGCAATATCCACAGCGAAAAGGTCGCCATTTCCATCGCTGATCCAGATAATGAGCGTTTCGCTGCCCGGTAACCAGTTCCAAACACGACTTGCGGAGTGCACATTTGAAGTGAGATTGCGGGTTTCGCCGGTAGCGATGTCTAGTGCGTATAAGTCTCCATCTTCATCGGACGTTCTGATCACTAATGTTTCGCCGTCTGGCGATACTTCCCAGCCATACTCAATAGGCGGAACATCTGCTGTCAGCAAGTGGGTCTCATTGGTAGTAATGTTCACAGTATACAGATCGCCATCGTCTGACCGGATGAGTGGCGTACCATCGGGAAGCCAATAATAGATACTGCTTGCGAGCGTGTGAGTTTCATTGCTGGCAGTATTCAGCGCATATTGTCCGCCGTCGGTTGTGCTAAAAAACAGCGTTTTGTTGTCAGGTGACCAACGCCAGGAGTAAAAGTTAACAGGGAGAATATCATCGGTCAGATTTTGAAAACTGAAAGTTTCAAGATCGATGAGGTAAAGATCCTCTTCCGTAGCCACAATTACGCTGTCTGTAAATGGTGGCATGGGTGGTAAAAGACTCAGATAAAAATCATTGTTGGCAATAAGGGTTCCACGGTTGATTTGACCATCCTCTATCTCTAACAGGTAAATTCCCGGCTGCTCATCCGCCCCGGCGGTGCAATAGGTATCCACAAGCAACCGGGTGCTATCTGCGCTCCAGCGGAAGGGTTTTTCGGGATTGCCCTTTGCGAAAACCGTTTCGTCGTATGTGCTCCACATCACTACGAAAACGATCAACAGCCCAACTCCTAATTTCCGCGGCATGAGAGTATCCTTTCAATCCTAACTATTTGGCGCATTATCGAGGTTGACGAGATGAACGCCGAACTCGGCGGTGCAGTCTTCGAATGCAACGAGCCGACCATCGGGAGAGGGGATTGGGCGGGGTACCATGTATTGCGGTATGACGTATATAGACAGCGCTCCTGCCGTGTACCAGCCCGGTGAAGCACTGTTTGATCCAGGCATGGATTGCAATATCAGCAAATTATCTGATAACCACTCCGTTGGTAGATATGTTGCGCCACTTACTGAGCCAATAATCTCGCCCGCCGCCGAACTAACCGCAGCGTTGTAACCATCGTCCCAAAAAACACGGTATGATCCATTCGGCGATACATCAAAACCGTATACGGGATCAATATCGGCAGATAAGTGATGTGTTTCGCCAGTTAGACTGACCGAATAAACTTCTCTATCTGTGGTGAGAACGTCTATTGTCTGCCGCTCAGAACTGTATGTTGCCCAAATACGTGTTTCTGAAGGGAATTCTGCAATCAGATTGCGAATTTCACCGCTCGCTATGTTCAGCGCAAATGCACCGGCATTGCTTCGTGAAACCATATAGTTGCCTGCAAAAAATAATTCAAATTCGGAGAGGCTGCCGGGAAAATCTTCCCAGATCAATCGCGACTCGCTAGTAGTGGGATTGAGAACGTACAGATCATTGTGCAATACGTAGACTTCCGTACCGTCAGGGGCTGCTCGCGTGTACGGCGGCACATCTGCCGGTTGCAATTCGCCATTATCTACATTCAAGCTGTAGTACCGTTGTTCCTCCGAGAAATAAAGATATATTAAGTCGCCAGAAGTTACGTCCTCCACGAGTGCTTGACCCAGACGAACATCTTCTGCTAACTTTGTCTTTTCGCCCGTCAGAATATTGACTCTGTAAGACTCCCCCATTTCCGTCAAGATCAGCAGCGTTTCATCGTTAGAAAACAAATGAAATTCAGTGATATTCGAGATGTTTGGCGTCAAATAGCGTGGTATATCTTCACCGGTAATATCGAGCGCATACAGCCCATCGTAATGTTCGGGAAAGTCGTAGTCTTCGTTGTTAACCAGAAAAAGAGTTGTGTTATCAGCAAGCAAACGGTAGTTGCGAATAAAAGGAATAGTTGAGGTCAGATTGTGGAGCATTCCGGTTTCAAAACTAAATTCGTAGATATCGCCGTTCCTGCTCACTATGGCAGTATCCAACGGTA
>CAZBPB010000141.1:6889-7966 GCA_964493565.1 uncultured Pleurocapsa sp.
TAAATCAGGCCAAAGCCCTATCCTATAATCGTTATCCCCAAGCCGGGTTATTCCGCTTATCTGAGCGTTTTCAACATCCAGCAGATAGAGTCCGGGCAGTTCATCTGGCCCGACTAAACAGTCCGACTCTATGAGCAACTGGCTGCTATCGGCGCTCCAGCGATATGCGCTGGTATAGCCACCCTCAGCGACAATCCATGAGGGACTTACTACAAGCATGGCGACGGAAACAAGCAGGAGAACCGTACAGTAACGATTCACGAGAACATCCCCTTTGCTTTAGTCTTCAGCCGGGAGAAACAAATATATTAATTACTATATACGAGAAATGAAGGGGCTGTCACCACCCACGGTGGGGGGGAAATCTGAGGTAATCCTAACCGGCAATCTGGCGGGCCACCTATAGATCAAGTTGAGGTATTGGGGAAGGTAGATGATGAGCCATGACTCGTCCCTGCGGCGAAGCAGTGGGTGAGGGTCGGAAAAGCAGAGCCTCTCGCTCAAAACACATCATTGAGGTTATTTACGTGAAAGGGCGGCTCCACATGGGAACCGCCCTTCACATCGAGGGAGGTGTAAATATATTGGAAGAAGTTTATTTCAGGGCGTTGTTGGGCCGCCCTGTACTTCGTCGGGTTACGGATAGAAGCCGCGAGTCATCACCGCTTCTGCCACCCGCTTGATCGCGTAAATCTGGGCTGCCGTACGCATATCCACATCGTATTCTTCTGCCGTGCGCTCGGTGGCCTCATAGGTGCGCACCATTGCGCGGTCTAGCTGGCGGAAGATCTCATCTTCGTCCCAGAAGAAGGCCTGCAGGTCTTGCACCCATTCAAAGTAGGAAACGATCACGCCGCCTGCATTGGCCAGAATATCCGGCACGATGGTGACGCCGCGTTCATTCAGAATGTCGTCGGCTTCCGGCGTGGTGGGGCCGTTCGCACCTTCAACAATCATTTGCGCTTTAACGTTGCTGGCATTGTCGTGGGTGATCTGGCCTTCCATTGCTGCCGGAATAAGCACTTCGCAAGGTAAGGTTAACAGTTCGCTGTTGCTAACCAGTTCGCCTTCGGCATA
>CAZBPB010000141.1:7976-8952 GCA_964493565.1 uncultured Pleurocapsa sp.
GCGCAGATCGCCACTATCAGCAACATACGCCCGCACCGCGCGAATATCGAGGCCGTTGGCGTTGTAGATGCCGCCAAAAACATCGCTTATGCCAACGACGGTGAAGCCAAGCTCAGCCGCGCGGGCTGCGGCATTACTGCCCACATTGCCGAAACCCTGAATGACGACGCGAATGTTGCTGGTATTGATGCTCTCGCTGCGTTTGAGGGCTTCGGTCATGGCAGTGATCACGCCGCGACCTGTAGCTTCGTTGCGCCCTAAGCTGCCGCCAATATTCACCGGCTTGCCAGTCACAACTGCCGGTACCGAATAGCCGACGGTCATGCTGTAGGTATCCATCATCCACGCCATGATCTGCGGATTTGTACCCATATCTGGCGCGGGGATATCTGCATGTGGGCTGATCACGGGGATCAGTTCTGCGGCATAACGGCGGGTGAGTGATTCTAACTCACGCGTGCTAAGCGAACGTGGATCAACCACAACGCCGCCCTTTGCGCCGCCATAAGGTAAACCCGCCAGCGCGCACTTCCAACTCATCCACATTGCCAGCGCGCGCACTTCGTTCATATCTACTGCAAGGCTGTAGCGAATACCGCCTTTACTCGGTCCCAATACGGTACTGTGATGCACGCGGTAACCGGTGAACATTTCCATGCTGCCATCATCGCGTTTGACCGGAAAATTCACCGTAAATTCGCGACGTGGGTAACGCAGAAAATCAGCCACACCATCAGGGATCGACAAATAACGCACAGCCCGGTCAAACTGCGCTAAAGCAGTTTCATAAGCGTTGGTATTGTGCGTTTGTACAGGCATATTGTAGGCTGCCACCATGATTAGAAAGAAACTCCCGCCGCTACCGGCCTATTTGAAAAAGGGTCACGTCTATATGTAATCTCTATTTGACCTGCTACTGTGGAGTATAAACGAAAAGGCACTCGCGAACAGTCGAGATTTATGACTTTTATACAAC
>CAZBPB010000142.1:0-3334 GCA_964493565.1 uncultured Pleurocapsa sp.
CGATTCAAAGCTGGCTGAGCGATGGCGCGGCGATGGCGCGATCCATCCGTTTTGAGTCTCGATTCACGGGCTTTCTGATCATCGTCACGCTGCTACTGCTAGGGCTGGCGTTCGTGAGCGCACTATCGCCGCCCTATGCGTGGGATGCGATGACCTATCATCTGGTAGAGCCGCGCCATCTGGTTGAAACCGGACGGATGACCGCCAGCGACACGAATTTCTATCTCGGATTCCCCAAAGCGATTGAGACGCTGTTTGCAATTGTGATGGGCATCACCGGACGGGATACTGGAACGGCGCTGGTGCATTATGGGATCGGCGTGCTGGCGCTGCTGGGGGTGGCGGGATGCGCGCGGCGATACACGCATGCACAGGCCGGGTGGCTGGCGGTGGCGCTGCTGTTGAGCAGCTTCAATACATGGCAGCTTTTCGGCTGGCAATATGTAGATTTAGCGATCATGCTGTATGGCACGCTGGCATTCATCATCGCGCTGCGCTGGCACGAGAGCGGTCAAGGCCGCTGGTTGATTCTGCTGGGGATCATTTGCGGGTTCGGATTCGGGGTTAAATACTCGTTCGGGTCGCTGATGCTGGCGCTGGCAATCCTGATTATTGTGCGCCAGCCACGCCGGATCATCCCGAATATGCTGATGTTCGGGCTAGCGGCGGGGATCGCTTATGCGCCGTGGGCGCTGCGGGGGCTACTGCTGTATGGCAATCCGATCTATCCATATCTGCTTGGCGGCTTGAATTGGACGCCGGAACGCACCATCGCTTTCAATCAAGCGGGGATGGGCATGATCGCGCTTGGGCGAATCGCTGAAGTGCCATTTTTGCCGATCACCGCGACGATTTTCGGGTTTAACTACGACACAGCCTATTCGTATACGCTTGGCCCATTCTTGCTTACACTTCCCCTTGTATTTATCGCCACGTGGCGACGCCTGAGCAATACAACAAGACGTACAGTGAGCGACGGCGTAATTATTCTAGTACCCGTTTACCTCTACTGGGCAGTCAGTATGTTGTTCATGGGCATTGCTATCCAGACGCGCCTAGTTATTTTTATGCTGCTGATCTCAGCGATTCTTGGCGCTGCCGCCGTGTGGTCACTGGATTTGCTGCCTGAAAAGCCGATTAACCTCAGCTTTTTGATGAAGGCATTAATCGCATTTACAACCCTCTTTAGCACCATAGACTTAATTGGCTACGTCGCCCAAACACATCACTTTGAAGTGGTGCTGGGTACGGTATCTGAAGAAGAATTTCTTTTCAACAAGCTGTCCACCTACCCGGCTGTTATGCGCCAGTTAGATGAACTGCCGGAAAATTCACAGGTCAGGTTCTTATTTGAGCTGCGCTCATACTACTGCCCTGAAAATATGGTTTGCCTGACTGACAGCCTATTTGATTTTTGGGGACGCGCACGGCGAGAAGGGATGACGCCGGATGAGATTTTTGGGGCGTGGCGGGCAAATGGCGATGATTATGTGCTGTTTTTCCAAAGCGGCTATGATGCCACAGCATTGTTTAGCTGGACGCCGGACTATGACCCTGAAATATTTGATGCGCTGGCTGAACATATGGCGCCGGTGTGGACGGCGGACGGCGGTTTCTACACGTTATATACGTGGCGAGATGGCTAGGCCGCCCGCGCAATCTTCACAGGCTAGCGATCAAACGGGTATATGCCATCGTGAGCCAGCGCCATGATCTCGTTCAGCGCATTGAGAGCTTCCTGATGCTCAATGGCATCTAAGGGTAGGGCGGCGAACTTTTCTTCATCTTTCAGGATCAGATCGCCATCGGGGTAGATGAATACGTCCATCGCCAGATCATCCCAATACAGCACGCCATCTGACCAATAGGCTGGACGGGCGATATTGCAATACCAGCCACGCAGCGCCCCCGTGTTACGGTCAAAAATTTTATTAACATTATAATAACGGTCATAAAAATACCACTCATAAAAAGTATCGCCACGCTGCCACTGAAAATAGCCATCGTCGCGGTCATCCACATTGAATGGGGCAACCACTAACGCCCAATTTTCACCCTGTTCGGTCAATTCGCCGGAGTATTCCCAGACGGACTGGCTATTCTGGTCACATTTAATTACCCGTATTGGAGTCACGCTTTGCCCACCGTGTGAATAATAAGCAGCTCTCCGCGCCGCGAACGTATCGTCACGCGGTCGGCGGTCATAACGTTGCTAACACCACGCGCTGGCCCGAATTTCAGGGTTTCCGCGCGCAGCGGATAATACAGGTTTTCAGTTTCAACGCCTTCGACGGTTCCGTTTAGTGGCACCAGTGACAAGGTATCGCCCTTCAAGCCAGAAATGTTGGTTTCGCCGGGTGGCATCAGCCACGCTTCCTGATTCCCGGCGACAAGGCGAACATCACGACCTGAAAGTTCAGGCAGCGCCAATAAATAGATATTGCTGAGGGTATGATCTAAGCGTCCGCCAAGTGCTCCTAATACCCGTATGATTTCAGCATCCCGTTCCGCCGCTGCCAGCAGAGCAAGTTCCAGATCGGTCAGATCTTTTTCGACAGGATAGCGGCGAATCTCTGTACCCTGCGCCTGCAAATTTTCTAGCGACTCCGGGTTAATAGAATCCATGTCGCCAATGATCAGATGCGGCTGTATTCCGCTTTCAACCGCTGAAATTGCGCCGCCATCTGCCGCAATAACGTAAGCATCGGGCAGAAGTGACAACGCCCGTTGTACCATGATGCCGGGATTCAGATCGCCATTTGCAAAGATCAGTACAGCGGTCAAAACAAGCACCTCTGAGAAAACCAATCACCGTATTTAGTGGCACGGCGCGGGCAGGGTACCACCTGTCCCGACACATCCTTTGCCCGATTGCACTACCGTGTGCGGCGTACCCACCGATCTTTGACGGCGATCTTGCTAAAATCTGCCGTTTCCAAACATTCTTTGATTAATACATCAAAACGAGGGTCTTCAAGCATCGGAAAATGCCGCGTTCCCGGCAGCAAGATTGGTACTACGGTTGTACCACGTTCCCCGGTCAGGTAATTGAGCGCTGCATCCTGCGGGGCTGGCGTTACGGCATCATCAAGGCCATGCACCAGCGCCACAGGCATAGGCAGCAGGCGTATTGTATCCAGCATTGTAGGCGCATCATAAGTGCTAACCAGAGCGACAGGCGCGCGCGGATCACCCCGGATAATATCTACCAGCAGTTTTTCGTAGTTTGGCTCACCCTTTTTGAAGGTGCGTCCTAGCAAAGCCTCGCCACCCTGTGCCACCACGTCTTTTAACGGGTTGAGGGGGGGCGTTTCAGGGGCAGGCTTGCGGAGAA
>CAZBPB010000142.1:3344-8924 GCA_964493565.1 uncultured Pleurocapsa sp.
CCTCGGCTGGTGGCGGCGGCGCAACAGGAACGGCGGCAGATGTTTGACGGGAACGGGCGGCGGCAGCCTCCATTAAGGCTTTACGCATAGCAGCGCCGGGACTCATCAGGGTAGGCGCAGTACTGGGGTCTACAAGGTTTGGCTGTTCGATTCCCGCAGAACGTGTTTCAACCAGCGCGCGCCGCTGCGGAACACGTTGATCCAGATCGCCGGAATCGAACAACGGGGTGCTAACGATCATCAGGCGAGCAACACGATCAGGATACTGCTGCGCAAATTCGACGGCTACAAAAGCGCCAATTTCATGACCGATGAGCGCAGCTTTGGGCAACCCCATCTCTTGCATAAAGTCTGCCACGAGTGCCACCTGATGCTTGAGCGTGTATTTTTCTGGCTTTTTGGCGCTGTCGCCAAAACCATACAGGTCAAGCGCGTACACACGGAAATTTTGCTGAAGATGCTGTATCGTGGGGATCCAATAACGCCACGAACCGAGCATGCCGTGCAACAAAATTACGGGTCGGCCTCGCCCTAATACTTCATAATGTACAAGATCGCCGTCGATGGTTATTGCGCTCATGGGTTCCGTTTCGCGCGGCTGAGATTTTCTAAGGTCTATTCAACCCGATCTCGTTTATTAGAGATCGGAAAACACATCTTTAGCGATCGCCTAAGATACAGGCTTTTCATCGCTTGATTTCTGCTGTTCTGCACTGGCCTTCTTCAAAATATCGCCAATTTTGCGAGTCAATTCATCGGGAGAAAATGGCTTGATGATATATGCAGCCGCGCCGACTTCAATGCCGTTTTGAACTTCCTCGTCCTGTCCCTTAGCAGTCAAAAAGACAACCGGGATATTCTTGTATTCATCCATCTCTTTGATGGCTTTACAGGCTTCGTAGCCTGTCATGCGCGGCATACGCACGTCCATCATGATCAATTCCGGCTTCGCTTCATTCACCTTTTCAACAGCCTCTGCGCCATTGGCGGCCAACGTGACCGTATGACCGGCGAACATCAATGTGAAATTGATCAGTTCGCGAATGTCACGTTCATCTTCTGCTACTAGAATACGCGCCATAAATTCTCCTGTGGTCTGGTGCGCGCTATTTGAAATATCAGGCAAATACTTTTAAGCACCCTGACAAAATCTGGAACGTCCTATTATTTCGCAATCTGCGGTTCGGGCGCAGGTTGAGAGGCGCGTTTCAGGCCGACTTCAGGGCCTTCAACGGGTAACAAAACGTAGAAGGTTGAACCTTTGCCTTCCTGTGATTCGAACCACACATCGCCACGATGCAGATCTACGAGATGCTTCACAATTGATAGGCCTAAGCCGGTACCCGCCACTTCCAAAACTAACGCATGCTCATCGTAACGCTCAAAACGGTTCCACACACGCGGCTTGAAATTATCAGGAATGCCAATTCCATCATCGCGTACAGCGATCAGAACACCATCACGATGGCGATCATAATTTACACTCACGGTCACATGACCGCCGATTTGGGTGTAGTTGAAAGCATTATCAAGGATATTGCCAACAATTTGCAGTAGCTTGATACGGTCTGCGGTGATATTGGGCAAGTCATCAGCAAAGCTAGTTTCAAGCTGCACATTTTTACGCTGAAATTCGACGCGAGCACCGGTAAAGGCGACCGCCTGGTCTACCAGCTCGCGAATATCAAGGTCAGTCAAGCTCATTTGCTCGGAACCTGAGTCGATCTTGGAAATGTTAAGCAGGTCATTGACCAATTCAGCCAGACGATCCGCGTTGGACTTGATGGTTTGTAGGAATTTTTCCTGTTCCGCCGAAACACCGCCCCCCGCACCCATCAACAGCAGGTCGGCGTAGCCCTTGATACTGGTCATTGGTGTGCGCAGTTCGTGCGACACATTAGAGATGAACTCGGACTTCATACGCTCGACTTCAACATCTTTGGTGACGTCACGGAAAAGTGACACGGTTCCAAGGAATTGATCGGCGTTGAACACTGGCGATGAGCGAATATTGACGATGCTGCGACCGATATCTAGCTGATCTACGACAAAATCATCGTCAGGCGTGATGCCGCCAGTCTTCGGCGGATGCATGACATAATCGGTGATAGCAGATACCCACGCCGGTTCATCACCGTATTCGCCATGAATATCGGTAAGCGGCTGACCAATGGCGCTGTCTCGCGGGATGCCTAGAATTCGCTCAGCAGCGGCATTAAAGAGCACGATCACCCCGCTGGAATCTGCCAGCAGCACACCGTCCGCAATACCCTCAAGAATAGCGCTGTTCTTCTCTGCTTCCTCACGTTCGGTTTGCAACATGTTGGACATGCGATTGGCTTGATTCTGGATCAGCGAATACAGGTCGGCATTCTTGACTGCGGAAGAAACCTGACCGGCGGCGGCAGCGACAAGACGAAGTTGAGGGTCGGTAAAAGCTTCCTTTCTGGCGCTGAAAAAGACCAGCCCACCAACAGGTTGGCCTTCACTTTCGAGCGCGACTGCAAGCGCGCTCTTCCACTTTTTCGCGCCAGCCGCTTTAGCATTCCAGAAGGATTCCCCTTTGAGATCAGGAATAAGGGCGATGCGATCAGCCTGTTCCATCAGCCAGCGACCAACCATTACCGCTGGATGATGCTTGCGATCTGCGTAGGAATCACCCTTCTGATTGGAAGTGTCATCACCCGTGATTTCGATATTGCCGCCGGGATGACGAATAGCACGGGCATAGAGTTCGCTATTAGAGGGATCCAGCAGCAGTACAACGGCCTCTTCTGCGTTCACCGTATCCGCAACCATGTCCAGCGCGCGATTCAAAACGCTGCTCATATCCAATGTACGACCCAGTTCAGAGGTGATCTGATACAGCGAGTCCAGACGGTCACGTTCTTGCTGCAATTCAGCAGTGCGCTCCTGAACACGCTCGTTGAGTTCATTGGCGAAGTTCTGGACGCGGGCAAACAGGTTTGAGTTCTGAATCATGGCGCCAAGCTGCGCGCCGATGGTGGTCATGATGCGCTGATCGTTCAAGCCGAACGGGCGCGACACATCCGAATCACGGACCGCCAGAACCCCGGCAACCATATCACCTGCTGCCAGCGGCACCCCCAGATAACGGGAAGCGCCTATTTCGCCATCGGTAATGCCCATATTGCGGCGCATTTCTTCAGGGCGGGGGTTATCACCACCAAGCATAAGCAAGCGGCGGTTGCGGATCACGTATGATACTTCGTCACTGTTCAGCACGCGTGGCAAAATTTCGAATGGCTGACCGTCTCGAATTGCCATCGGGAAAGTGATATCACCGGTTGCGGCATCGTAAAGTGCCAGATAGATTTCACGGGCGCTGGTGAGCGCGGGCACCTGATCGCGGATAATACGGATCATGGTACCCAAATCCATTGTTGAAGAAATGGCGCGGCTGAGTTCGTTGATCACCAGTGACTGCGCTACCTGCGACGAAGTTTCGGTAGACAGCCGGGCATTTTCAACCGCGGCGCCTGCCTGAGCACCTAGCGCCTGCGCCATACGCATATCGCGGTGGGTAAAACTGCGGGTGAAAGATTGCAGCGAAACTTGCAACAAGCCGATGCTGGCATCACCCACCACGAGAGGCACGAGCATACGGCTGGTATCTCCCAATTTACGCATCTCTTCAAGTTCGATACGGTCACTATTCACTTCGTCGCTGCGGATCACGATGACCTGACCATCACGCAAGGCGCGGGTTTTGGCGGTGTACTGGAACAGGTCATATTCTAGGCCAGCCTGCAGAATGCGTTCAGGATCGTCGTTACGATTACCCGATACCTGAACGATCAGGCGCTCTTCTACGTTGTCGTAGATCATCACCGCGCAGTCATCCACATCCAGAGCCTGCATGGTCAAGCGAACAACGCTCTGGAAAACTTCGTTAAGATCCAGGGTGGTGGAAGTGGCTTGCGCGGCTTCCAGCAGAGTTTCCAGTTCACGGGTACGCACAAGGGTTTGTTCCAGCAGGCTGGCATTCAAGATGTGAATAGCCGCCTGACTGGCGATAATCACGGCCAGATCAATCTTTTCAGGATCGAACTTACGGGCACCGTTGAAGGCTTCCAACTCAAACACGCCGCTGGACTGCCCGCCGATGGACATTGGAATTAACAAGTAAGCCGAAACGCCTTTCTTAAGCAGTTCCAGTTCAAGCTCTGCGTCATTGACGTTATCTACATTTTCGACGATAACGGTGTGCGGACGCCGCCAGACGCGCTGCATGATTGGCGCTCTGTCTACCTCAACCACTACTTCCGGTGGAGAATCACCGCGAGGCATTTCCACGACTGCACGCGCCAGATTGGTATCGCGCTCGAAAAGGAAAGCGCGGGCGTTTTCTACGCCAAGCACACCCGCCACTTCACGCAGCGAGACTTCGAGGATGTTTTCGATGTCCAGTGACTGCGCAAGCGACATAGACACCCGATTTAAGAGGCTGAGGCGCTGCGTACGCGCGCCGGCTTCTTCAAACAGATCGGCATTAGCGAGCGCGACCGCCACTTGATTGGCGAAAGCGACAGCGGCCTGTTCCGAGCGCGAATCGTATAGATGAGGCTCGTTGCTGGAGAGGGTGATCATTCCCATCACCTGCCCCTGTCGCACCAGCGGAACACCCAACCAGCTTTTGGTTTGAGAAATGCCGGGCAGGCTGTCGTTGGGGTTGATATCAGCAGAAAGAGCCTGTTGGCGCTCGACTACGCTGCGCAGCTTTCTTGAATCATCAATTGGCACGTGTACTGGCTCAACGGGCAGATCAAAGCCGCGCGCCGCCTCTATCACAAATTCATCGCTTTCACGATTCCATACGCTCATGGAGTCGTAGCCGATCACCTGCTGCATTTCGTCAAACGCCAGATCAATGACCTCACCTCTTTTCAAGGCAGAGGTAATGCGCCGCGAAGCTTCGGTGAGCGCCTCAAGCTGGCTGCTGCGGGCGGCAATATCGCGCTCCAAACGAGCACGTTCAGTTACGTCATCCACCAGCACTACAGCACCGCGCGCAAAATCATTGGAGAGCAGCGGATACACGCTGAAATTCTGGATCATCGGCTCTTTGTTTAATGTGAGCCGCACGTCCGTCAATTCAACGGGCTGAATGGTATCAATCACCGACTTGAACCCTTCACGCAGAACGGGTTTCAGTTCGTGACGATAGGTGAATAAATCCTGACCGGCAGCATCTTCGCCAAAACCGTAACGGCGGCGAATGAAGTCGTTGGCGATAAGAATCTTTCCAGCACGATCCAGCACAATAAGGCCTTGCTGGATGGACTGGAAAATTGACTCGTTGAACAGCCGTAGATTTACCGCTTGCCCAAACAGCCGCGCATTTTGCACAGCGACAGCAGTCAGGTTGGCGATACGCTTGATCAGAGGGCGGTATTCATCGAAGCCGAAGGCGTTGACCAGATTGCTGCCAATGTGCATGGAGCCAAGCACAAAACCGCCGGTAATAAGCGGAACGACAAGCGTGGTGCGCTCACCTTCCGCCTGCCACGAGCGCAAGTCAACATAATCCTCATCCGTGTCTGTACCGGAATAGTAGAG
>CAZBPB010000143.1:0-3927 GCA_964493565.1 uncultured Pleurocapsa sp.
CCATCCTTTGACTGGCTGGCCAGCATAGCCTGAAAATGTGACATCATACACATCAACTGTTTTGAGGCCGGAATTGATCAGTTCAAACTCTGGCGCGGCGGCCTTACTGCGAGCGTCGTCCAGCGTATGTGACCAGAATGTATCAAAATCGGCGGGTTCCGTCCGTTCGGGGCGGTAATTCACCAGTTCTTCCAGTGAAAAATCAAAAAGCGGCATGATGAAATAGCTCCAAAGTAGAAAATCACGTTTTGAAAACGCGGCTTATATTCGTGAATAAGCAAAAGCATGCCCCGAAAAAACGAGGGCAAACGTTCATTTGAAATCAATAATTCTTCGCGTTTAGCTTTTCAGTTTCAGGTGCATATAAGTCTCTTCAGCAAAGCCTAATGCAGCGTAAAATGCCCGCGCCCGGTCGTTGGCGCGTTGTTCATTGATCATCAACGAATGCAAATTCAGACGTTCCGCGCGACGCATAGCCGCTTCCAACAAGGCTGCCCCAACTCCGCGACGCTGATAAGTTGGCAGGACCGCCATATCGTTGATCAAGCCCCGCCCTTCGGTCAGCGCACGCACAATCGAGAGCGCGACGAAGCCGATCACCAGAGGGGGCTGCTGTTTGGCAACGGCAACGAATACTTCAAGCGAATCAGTTTCACGGAGTCGCTGAAAAACCCCGCGCCAGCTATCGCGATCAAGCTCACGGTTCGGCGCGATGAGCGCGAGCAGCGCCATAATCTCATTGGCATCGCTCGTTTCAGCAGGACGAATGAAGAAATCCTGCGCCTCATCGTCAGGGGCTAGCGGTGCTTTATGCGGCGATTGCACGCGCAAAAGCCATTGCGATACCGCCTCACGATGTGTTCGAAACGGCAGCAGCGGCAGTTCTTCAGGCTGAAAAACGCTCGCCTCAGAAGCATCATCACCACCACGCAGTTCCCCGCTGATGGGTTTTGCGCGGTAAAACACGATCAGGCCGCTGATGGGGGGGCCTTCGGGGAATGAGTTTACGCCGGCAAGTTCGATCAATTCGACATGCAGGCCGGTTTCCTCAAGAGCTTCACGAACGGCTGCATCCTCAGCGCTTTCATCGGACTCTATATAGCCACTCGGCAGCGCCCAGCGTCCCTGATGCGGCGGATTATTACGACGAATAAGTACAATGCCGCCATCCATCTCGATCAGGAGGCCAACCGCAGGCACAGGATTGACGTAGTGCACATAGCCGCAGTTGTCGCACGCCTGCCGGATACGCCCGCCCTCTTCGCGCTCGCCTAGCTGATGACCACAAACCGGGCAATAGATAAGCTGTTTCATTCGCCATCCGGGATGATCAATTCCTGCCCGATTTGCAGCGCATCAGGGTTAGCCATGTTGTTTGCCTGAACGATGGCGTCAACAGTGACTCCATAACGCTGAGCAATTACGAACAGGGTATCGCCAGATTGCACCACGTGAGTTGTTTGCCCGCCAGTAGAGCTTTGAGTTGGAGGCGTACCTGAAAACGGCGGGACTGTCGGAATACTGGTACCAATCGTCACACCATTATTTATTCCTGTTGAGGTTTCGTCGCCACAGCCGGGCAAGCGCAGTTGATCGCCGGGATAGATAATGGGCGGATCGCCAGTCAGATCAGGATTTTCAGCGACGATTTCTTCAACCGTGAACCCCTGACTGTTGGCGATGGCAAATAAACTGTCGCCAGATTCAACGACATACAAACAGGCTTCGTCAATTTCAAACATTGACGTTGGCGTGATCAGCCCTGACGGGGTAGCAGTACGTCCGATCATCGTTGCTGCCGCCGTTTGTGAAATTTGTACTGCGGAAGGCGTATCCGGCGTAGTAAAGCCAAGCGGAACGCCGGGAGTAATAAACTGCGGCGTGAGCGTAGCTACACTTGCCGGGTTTGTGGCAATAACCAGCGTAACTAACTGTGAGGGTGAAGTCGTACTATTACCCTCCGCTGGCGTTAACGTAAGTGGGACAGCCGAGCTGCTTAACGGATTTTCACCAGCAGTAGGAGTATCATTAAGATCTGCTGTTGCTGCTTCAACGTTCACAACCTCGCCCTCTGATGCGTTCGTTTGAGGGGTAATTGCCAAGGTAGAAGGTGAAGTTGGTATGATCGCTTCACCAGCCGGGCGAAAACACCCTGTTAGCGAAACCGCCATCAGCGACAGCAAGAACAACAATCGAAGCGAAGATCGCACAAGACCCGGCATCACAATACCCGCTTTCGTATGGTCAATGCCGCGATATTACAACACCGTGTTCGATTGCACAAAGACGCCTTGTCCGGTAAAAACGACTGGCGCAAGTTTTAGTCATCTTGATTGTGAGAACCGGCTATATCCGGTTAGAAGGAGCACGTGTTGGACTCCGTCGCGCTTCAAGTTCTAGTGGTTGATGATGACCCGGAACTCTGTGAACTTGTCCAAACTTTACTCGGCAGAATCGGTGTTGAGACTGTTTCCGCTGGCACTGCCGCCGATGCCGCAAAAGTCCTGAAAACGTCTACGCTGCCAGATTTGATTATCCTTGACTTAATGCTGCCGGACGTAGATGGTTTAGCGTTTCTAAAACAGATGCGCTCTCGCGCCATGTTCGACAACATTCCTGTACTGGTACTTTCAGCAGTCGTTGATCCCGATCTGATTAAACAGGCACTTGAGGCTGGCGCAGATCGTTATTTGACCAAGCCATATCTGGCAAACAATCTGGTGAGTACCGTACAGGAACTGGTGCGTTCGGGGCGGCGTATTCGTTCGTAAATTTGCTTGCCGTCTTTGCGAAATCAAGGCACACTGACCGATAGCTGTTCACATCCTCCGGGAACGCAGGGTTACAATGCTGACCGATCTTGAAATAACGCTTCTAAACCTCACTGCGGCATCTCCGTGTACACGCGCTGATCTGGAACACCAGATTGAACAGCGCGCGCTGCGAGACTGGTTGGTGATCGGTTCATCGTCAATCCCGATGGTGCTGCGAAAGCTAAAAGATTATCAGCTTATCTACCGTGACGATTCCGGAAATGGCGAACCAGTTTACACAATCACTGAAGGCGGGCGCGGCGTTCTGCAAACTGCGATGACCGAGATGCTGCGCCAGCCTACGGGCATGGGCGAACGATTTGAACTTGCGTTGACCAATCTAGATGTTCTGACACCCGCACAAGTATTTCAGGCGGTTTCGCAGCGTAAGCTGGCACTGCGAAGCAGGCTTTCCCTGCTTCACGCCCGTCTTGACGAGACAAAAAATGATACTCAGCGTCTGCTGCTAGAGCACAGCATGGCGCTGGCTGAAGCGGATTTGAATTGGGTTAGCAATTTTCTGCAGCACTGGGCGACCCGCTATCCTGCTGTTAACCTCGAAAACGAAGCCCTGACAGATCCGAATGACAACTTACCGGCGACTGTTACCCACCGGGCAACGGATGCTAAGAACCCGGGGAAGCAGCTTCAGTACATGCGCCTTCCGCCGGAGGGTTGAGCGCGTACACAATCCATTGAGACGGGCGAAAATCTACTTCGACTGAGAAGCCTTCGCCTTCAAGCGCCTCTATCCAGACCAACGGGTTCTGACCGGCGGGTATCGGAAAATACCGGGTTTCACATTCCTGTAGCGCAGATGCGGCACGCACTAACGACTCCGGGTCAGGATAATACACGCGCCGTTTATCTGACCATTCCCCCATGTAATACCCTAGCAACCAGTTCATCCAGTGGTCGTAGACGACTGCCGCCACATGCTGATCGTTCAAGTGCGCAGCAACGACTTCGACACCGCTGTTATCTGGAAAACTGGTGTTCACATCGGCGTAACCGAGCTTAAAAGTCGCGGCCTCGCTAGCAGATATCAGCATCGCCAACACCATCATTGCCGCCGCCCCGCGCGCTTCTGCCTTTGAAAGCACTAATTCCAGCC
>CAZBPB010000143.1:3937-8899 GCA_964493565.1 uncultured Pleurocapsa sp.
CAGTTCAGCCCCCAGATTCCTGCAAAGGCAGAAAGCAGTACGAGCGGCGGCAGGATCAAAAGCATATAGCGATCATACAAGGGGATTTGCAGGGCAGCCTGCACCAGCAGCACAATGAGAACGAAAAATGCCAGGCTAAGGCATAAGCTGACTGTGCGATCCCGTCTGCCGCCAATAATCGGTATGGCGATTGAGAGGGGAATCAGAACGATGAAGATCACTGTCGGCGCGCCAAACAATGCTGGAAGGTAGGTTAATGCAGCCAGCACACGCGCGCCAAAGCTGAGATCTTCTACAGCGCCGGGCGTGTTATGCGCCAGAGCAAGCGCCCACAAAGAATCTGGCATAGCACGGGCAGTATCCCAGAGCGTGATCAGCCCGAAGGCGATAATCACAGGCAAACATATGGCAATAAACTGACGCAGGGTAATCCGACCCAGAGATGCACCGATCAAGAGTGCCAGCGGTATAAACACCGCTCCCTGTGGTTTGCTAGCGAAAGAGAGCGCCAGCCACAGCCCTGCCCACCACCAACGTCCGCAAGCACAGGCATACAACCCTGCTAAGGCAAACGCCAGCATCGGCATATCGGTAAAGGCGGTTGCGCTAAAACCAATCGCTAATGGCGAAAGCGCCATTAAAAATGCTGCCACCAATCCTACAGCCGATTTTTCGAATAAACGCCTTGCTAAAGCGCCTATCAGCGCAATCTGCAAAACACCGGCAAAAAATGCGGGAAGCCGGGCCGCCAGTTCACCTTGCCGGATAGTTTGATCCAGCACGCCATTTGCGCTGACGTGAACGCCTGACAAGGACATTGAAAACGCCTGAAGGTAAAGGGCTAGCGGGGGTTTGTCGAGTTCAGCAGGGAACATCCATGCGCCATTTACTGCCGCATGACGCGCCATTGAGGCAAACAGCGCCTCGTCACTATGAAAACGCCGATCTGCTGCCAGCGCATGGATACGCAAGCCCGCTCCAACCAACAGGATAATAGTCATCCAAAACAGCCAGCGGCGAAAACGCATATCGTTTGAGACCAAAATTTATACTCGTTCTCACGCTAATTCGCGTGTTTTTCTCTGAAGCATGGCATAATCGGCTACGATTTTACCTTGATGAAGGAAATAACGACGGTGACTCTCGATATTCAATCTATTCGCGGCGTGATTATGGATGTGGATGGTGTGCTGTGGCGCGGCGACGAGCCTATTCCCGGCGCGGCTGAATTCATCGCTTTTCTGCAAAGCCGTAATATTCCCTTTGCGCTGGCTACCAACAATAGCAACAAGTCTCCAGAAGACTATCAGGCAAAATTGACGGCGTTGAAACTGGGAGAACTTAGTGCTGATCAGATTGTGACTTCCGGCAAAGCAACGGCAAGTTATATGAAGCAGCATTATCCGGCTGGAACACCTGTGCATGTGCTGGGGGGCGATGGACTGCGGCTCTTGATGCAGCGGGCGGGCATGGCGCTAACCGATGAACAGCCCTGTACTGCGGTTGTGGTGGGCATAGATTTCACATTGAGCTACGACAAGGTACGCCGCGCAAATACCCTGATACGCGGCGGCGCAGATTTCGTCGGCACCAACGCTGACGCAACTTTTCCAATGCCGGACGGCCCCGCGCCCGGCGCAGGGAGTATTCTGGCGCTGCTAGCAACGGCTACGGGTAAAAAGCCGGTCGTGATAGGCAAGCCGAATGCCGCGATGTATCAGGCCGCGCTAGATGTTATCGGAACGACGCCGGAAGAAACGCTGATGGTGGGCGACAGAATTGACACCGATATTGCCGGCGCGCAGGCATTTGGCATGAAGGGCGCGTTGGTACTCACCGGTGTATCTACACGACAGGAAGCCGAAAGCTCGGTACAGCCACCGGATATCATGCTAGATAATCTATTAGCGCTTGTCAGCTTGTGGCGTTTACAGGGCTAGGTCACAGGACAGCGCAATTCATTGATTAACGAATATAGCGAGAGATAATCGGGTGGATTAGCAGGAAGGAAGCCTCATGGCTGCTCAAGCGTTACAAGTTGAGTCCCCGTCACGTTATGCACAGATGTTTCCGCTGTATGCAGCCGGATTCTCCGCTGTGGCTGCTGCACTTGTAACGATTTTGATCGCCCCACAAGGTAACGTCCCCTTCTTTAGCCGGGAGGTCGTCAGCATTTCGACCTTGATGGTGTTCGTGAGCGCCTTTGTCGGGTTTGGAGTTACTGCGCTCGGTTACCGACTGCGGAGGCCGCAAAATGCCGGGGGAGGATTCGTCTCGCGAATTACGGGACGGGTAAGCGCAGCACTAATTATTGGCTTCCTGCTCGCCTCTGCAACGATTGTGATCTTTTATGTGTTAACACAGGCGTTAACGGGCGTTGTTTGGGATAGATGGGCAGTTGTGGCGCTCGCAGCCTGCGTCGCCGGAATCCTGGGATTTGGAGTCGGGTTTATCGTCGTTGACCTGGGCACATCAGAGTTATTCATCCTTGGTGTGGCAACGCTGGTTGTTGGTGTTTCCGCAGCCATGCTCATGTCTGCCGATCCTGACTGGTATACCTACTCGCTCAGTTATTTAGGTGCCCATGACGGGTCTGCCATCTTTTTCAATATTGCGCTGATTCTGGCGGGGCTGATCGTGTTTGCCGCCGTCGCCGACATAAATGTTGATCTTCGCATGCTGATGGATCAGGAACGCATCACACCCCGCACCTTCAAAATACTGCGCACAGTGCTGATTATCTCGGCGATCATGCTCACTTGCGTAGGCATTTTCAATTCTGTGAAGGGCACGTTTGAATACTGGATTCATCAGATTACGGCCTGCGGTTTCTTCATCATTATCGGCCTTCTTGAACTTGCCGTGCCGCGAATTGCGCCGGGTTATCCCACATGGTTCAAGAATACCAGCTATGTATTCTTCGCCGTCACCATCGCGTTGGTGATCCTCAGCTATGTTTTCAATCTGATCGCTTTTACCTTTTTCGAGATACTGCTGGTTGGCGCGTCACTCGTGTGGTTTCTACTATTCCAAATTGTGACGGATCGACTGGCTCGCGGGAATGAATCCAAGCCATTTTCGATCTCTAAAGAAACGATGCAAAAAGTTGGATACGCATTTCGTATTGGTCTGATTGCTGGCATCGCCTCAGTACTGGTGGCGTTCGTTTTCACCCTTAATATGGAAATGGTGCCTCTGCAATCTGAAACGGACACCAGCGTGGATAGTTTGATCGTGATGTGTTCGGTTGTGGTCACGCTGATAACTGCGGCTTTCAGCTACCGTCGCTTCACGGCTCTTCGTTACGTGGATATGAGAGATACGATTGGACGACGGGTGCGAAGGCTGATTTTCCGCATCATCGTAAGCCTTGTGCTGACACTTCTCGCGTTCTTTCTAAGTATGTTAATTGTTTATATCTTGAACAACCTATTCATCGGAGCATCAGCAACCCGGTTTGTGGTACTTTCCGGTATTTTCGGGATCGGGCTGGGATTGGGCTTGCTGGTAACGTATATTGTCAGCCAGATCCGTGAATTTGAAATCTGGGTGTTGATGGGGGCCACCGCCAGCGTCGGGCTTTTGTGGGCAATGACCCATGCGGCTGACCCGGACTGGTGGCAATATTCGGTCAGTTTCCTAAGCCATGACGAAGGCGGCGATACTGCTTTCCGGATCTCGGTAATGCTGGTCGGGCTGCTGATGATCGCAGCGATAGAAGATTTACGATTTTATTTTGGACTTTCGGTACTTGAGGGTGAGCTTTCGCGCGGGCGTTACCGTATATTAGTGGCTACACTCTATGCGATTGCTGTTCTCATATTTATGGTCGGGTTATTCCCGACGGTGGTTTCTCCCATATCCGATCTGCTGCATAACATCGGGGCAACCGGATTTTCCCTCACCTTCGTCGCTTTATGTTTTGTAATCCGCTGGCTGCTGCCGTTTTACCCGGCTTGGTTCAAAAACAGCAGCATGATTGTGGGGTTACTCGCCATCGCTGACATGATGGCGCTGTATGTGTTCAATTTGATCAATTTTGTCACAGTCGAGATCATTTTGTTCGCTTTGATTGGCGTATGGATTGTGCTCTTTGAACGCGCTACACAAGCGTATTATGAAAGCCGGGAAGATGAATACAATCAGCTTCTCCCTAAAAACACAATAGAGAATACCGTTTGACGTATCTATCTTTTCATCCCAAGAGACTGAGAGCATAGTGGAAACCAAAGCCAGTTCACGACCTGTTTATATCGTTCGTTTTCCGCAGCTCGCCGCCGGTATCGCAGCACTCATTACGGCACTGGTCACATTGAGTATCACGTCTTCCGACACTATTCCGGTGCTCGGTCGTGAATTGGTGAGCGTTTCTGCAATTCTAATTACGCTATTGTGGCTGGTGGGGTTTACTGTCACGGCAATTGGCTACCGCTTACGCCGCCCCCCTCAACCTGAAGAAAGTCTCTTACCGCGTGTGCTCGGGCGGGTGGTCGCATCACTGATCGTAGGGTTTCTGATCTCTGGCGCTGCCATCGTGATCTTCTTCATTCTGACGCAGGCATTCCTCGGTGTGTCACTGGATCGGTGGATCGTGATTGCGCTTGCGACAGGTATCGCCGCCATTGCTGCTTTTGGCGTTGCAATACTAGCCATGGGACTTACAACCACAGAGCTTTTTCTGTTAGGTGTAGCGGGACTAGTGGTCGGGTTGGCGGTTGCCATGCTCACTTCGCCCAACCCTGACTGGTATAACTATTCGCTCAGTTATCTGGGCGCGCACGCGGTTTCGGATAACTGGTTTAACGCCGCCTTGATCTTGACAGGACTGGTTGTTTTTGCCGTAGTGGGCGATCTGATGGTTCCACTGCGAAAAATGCGGGATCAAAGCGAAATTACGCCGCGCGCATTCAAAATCATGCATATTGGCTTCATCGTTATCTCGATTCTGGTCGGGCTGGTTGG
>CAZBPB010000144.1:0-4908 GCA_964493565.1 uncultured Pleurocapsa sp.
CTACCGAGACGCAGTTCATCACCATGCCTTAGCACGCGCACTTCATTAGGATGCAAACGAACATCATTGACATAACTACCATTAGCGCTGTCTAAGTCCGCCACGGTAAGCACGTTCCGCGCAGCTTCGTAGCGCAAAGCTAGATGCGCCCTTGAAATTCCATGTTCAGCCGCGTTGTACGGTGTCAGATCAATATCAGGCGCAATGATGCTCTCATCAGAAGCACGCCCTACAATCAACTCATGATCCATCTCTGAAGGCTGCTTACGAATGACCTGAAGCGAGTCTTTAATCAACAAAAGCAGCGTGTAGTTTGAGCCGAAAAACGAGGATTCGGAAGTCAATTTTCCGGGATCGAGCAGCGTGGTTTTGTCTGATTTCTTACTGAGCTGCACAGGCCACCCACACTTCAGACAGAACATTTCGCTGGCAGGATTTATGTTCCCACAGTGATCGCAAACAGCCTGCGCGCTGGCCACTGGCAGTGGTGACTGTGGGGATTGAGGGGGATTCGCAACAGGCTTCGCGCCAAGCGGGCGGATGGTAGGCTTTGGCTGCTTCTGGGCATCCTCCCAGGCGCGAACACCTTTGACCAATTCTGCGCGTTCTGGCGCTGGTAGTTTTTCAATTTCAGACTTAATGGAATCCAGCGCCGCAGCAGCAGTAAAGTTTGCGCCGCGTAGTTGTATATATTTCCCGGTTAGAATATCAACGTTGGACATCTTCAGGTTAAACACGAGCTTCAATACCAGTCATTACAAATGCTACACACTTGGTTTAGGTATTGTAATCTTGATTTCGGCGGTACGCCGTGAAAAGTTTGTGAAACTACTCAAATCGTGCCCAATGCCAGCCATTCAGGGTATGGAAACAAAACTTTGGACATAATACCGAATCACACTTTCTTGAGACGTTTTGACATCCTTATGTCGTTACGTTAAACTGCAAATACTTCCGCGCCAGTTATTCCCCTGCGCGGAATATTTGTCCATTTCATTTCCTTATAGGAGCGCAGACCGATGAAACGTATCGTGTCCATCCTTGGGACAGCAGCCATACTTAGCTTAAGCGCCACCGCCATCATGGCACAGGACGCGCCGACAGCAACACCGCTGCCGAACCCCCAAGTTGGCGAAGTAACCCAACGTATTCTGGATCGAGGAAGCCTAACCTGCGGTGTGAATCAGGCGCTGCCGGGTTTTGGCGCCCCCAACGATGCCGGTGAATTTGTTGGCTTTGACGTGGATTTCTGCCGCGCAGTTGCTGCCGCCATTCTTGGTGACGCAAGCGCTGTCACTTTCCGCCCGATCACTGCGGCTGAGCGCCAACCTGTGTTGGCTTCTGGCGAAGTGGACATGATCGCCCGTAACACCACCGCGACTCTGACCCGTGATACGCTGTGGGGCGCAACCTTCGCCCCCACCACCTTCTACGATGGTCAGGGAATCATGGTATTTACGGAAAGCGGCATTGCCAGCATTGAAGACCTTGCAGGCGGTACCATCTGCACCAACGCCGGTACGACGACTGAACAGAACATCACCGATGCGATGAGCAGCCGTGGTCTGGATTTTGAACTGCAAACGTTCCAGGATTTCGATGGCGTGATGGCGGCCTTCTTTGAAGATCGCTGCGATGCCGTGACCAGCGATGTTAGCGGTCTGGCTTCCCGCCGCGCTGTTTCACCGGATCCGGGCGCGCTGCAAATTCTGGATGTGGTCATCAGCAAGGAACCTCTTGGCCCGTTGACCCCTGAAAGCGATACACAGTTTGCGGACATCGTTCGCTGGGTAATTTACGGCTTGATCGAAGCTGAAGAACAAGGAATTACCAGCGAAAACGTTGGCGATTTCCTTGCCAGCGAAAACCCGGTTGTACAGCGCCTTCTGGGCCTGAACAATACAACGATGGGTTCAACGCTGAACCTGCCCAACGATTTCATGCAGACGGTTATCGCGGCTGTTGGTAATTACGGCGAAATTTTTGACCGTAACCTTGGCCCGGACACCATCTTCGGCCTCAGCCGCGGCGTGAACGCACTGTGGACAGATGGCGGCCTGCAATACGCCTGGCCATTCCGTTGATTAACCGAAACACCCCCTAGTTTGACCTATTTGAAATAGGCGACCCAAAATCCGGGTCGCCTATTTCATTCCTTATCGAATATAAACCGCTGCGTATACTGTGTGTGCTAAAAGCGAACAACGCTCGCGATTCTTTCAAGCGAGAAGCAGCGCCGATCGGCACGGTAAGTGCCGCACGAATACCAAAACTTGAGAGATATTTTGCGGATTCCCCACCTACGTTCCCCAAAATTTTTGCAAAGTACAACCATCTTCACTATTCTTTACGCGTCACGTTCTAACATGATTACTTATTGATCCCTTCGTTGGAGCAAGTCAGTGCAATGAGTAGTGCCACTTCGGCGCAAACCCACCCATCCCTTTTTAAGCGCGCACGCGCAGTGATCACCGATCTGCGATTCATACGTATCGTAGGTCAGCTTGTGTTTTTTGCGCTCATCATTTTTGTGCTGGTGCAGTTGTGGAACAATATTGTTTCGGCGCTAGCCGCAAATAACCTGACTCCAAATCTGACCTTCATGGAAAACCGTGCAGGATTTGAGATTGGCGGCGCGCAAGGCTATACCCCGGATGACAGCTACTGGGATGCCTACATTGTTGGCCTGAAGAATACGCTGTCAATCATCGTATTCGGGCTGGTAGGGGCAACAGTCATTGGCATTCTAGGCGGCATTTTTCTGCTGAGTGGCAACTGGCTGATACGCAATATTACCCGTTTCTTCGTTGAAATCTTGCGTAACACACCATTACTGGTACAGATTTTCATCATGTTTTTCGTGGTAGTGCTGTCTCTGCCGCCCCTGCGCGACAGCATTGCCTTTCCGCGAGATGGGATCACGCTGATCTCCTATACCGTGATCAGCTATTTTGTCGCGGCGCTGGTTTTTTGGTTTGTGCTGCGAAAAGCCCCTTCTAACCGCAAGACCTTTGGCTGGGTGATGCTGGCAGCAGCGATTGTGACAATCACGCTGGCCTTCTGGCTGGCAAGCAACCAGCCAGCAGCGTGGGGCGATTTGTATGGTTCAGGCAATTTAGGTGATGTGCGTTTCTGGCTATTCATCGGCCTGTGTGTGATTGCCGTATTTTCCGCCTTTTTATTTTCCATGCGCTTCCGCCCCGTAGTATGGGGCGCGGTGACCGGCATCTTGATCGGCGGGCTGTTATTCTATTTCGGGGTGGTGCCGACAGGCGGGCTGCGTATTGAACTTTCGCCCGTTGTCTATCTGAATAATCGCGGTCTAGTGTACCCGGAAGTATTTGCCACCAGCCGTTTTGCCGAGTGGATTGCCTTTGTAACCATTGGCTTCGGATTAGGGATCGCGCTTTTCTTCTACTTGCGGCGATTGACCGAAATGACTGGCAAGCCCTACCCACGCATGCGCTACGCGCTGCTGGTCTTTCTGGTCATTACGATCATTGGCTGGCTGGTGGTTTCCGGCGAACCCGCTCCACAAAACGCGCTGGTTGAGCAAGATGGAACGCTGATTGCCGTGCCGGTTCAACAAGCAATTGACGACGATCTGATTACACGCGAACAATCGCTGTTATACAGCCCCACTCCGCTAGAAATTGTATTGCCAGAACGACAGGGACTGCGCTTTGGCAGTGGGCAAACGATCTCACCGGAATATACGGCGCTGCTGCTGGCGCTGGTGGTTTATACAGCGGCATTTATCGCTGAAATTGTGCGGGCAGGCATTCTGGCTGTGCCACGCGGGCAACTGGAAGCGGCGCGCGCTTTAGGATTGAATTATCCGCAACTACTGCGCATGGTTATTCTTCCACAGGCGCTGCGCGTGATCATTCCGCCCCTAACCAACCAGTATTTGAACCTTGCCAAAAACTCCAGTCTTGCCATCGCCATATCGTTTGCCGATATCTATCAGGTCATGAATACCGTTGGCAATCAAAGTGGGCAAAGCGTGACTTCGATTACAATTGTGATGCTGACATATCTGATCATTAGTCTGGTGATCTCAGGCGTAATGAACTGGGTAAATGGTCGTTTCCAACTGGTGACGCGCTGAGGAAGATATAAGATGGCAACCACCAGAGACCCCCGATCAATTCCCAGTGTTATTTATGATGATCCCCCCGTCAAACCGCCGCCCCTGCTGGCAGCCGGCCCACTGGCGTGGATGCGCCAAAACCTATTTAAGTCAACTTTCGACAGCATATTGACCATCGCTGCCATTATCGGCCTTGTAGCGTTGATTAGCGGTTTCTTGACATGGGCGATCACACAGGCGAACTGGTTGGTGATCACTCGAAATTTCCGCCTGTTTATGGTGGGGCTGTTTCCCGTTGACGAAGTTTGGCGTGTAAATTTAGGGGTGCTGATTTCAGCGTTCAGCATCGGTTTCACCATATACGCCTATATGCGCGTAAAACTGCGGGCGGTGATTACTGCTGCCGCAATTCTGCTTGTGATTGCGGCGGTAATACCGCTTACATATATCGTTTTCCCGCCGACGATGTCGTATATGAGCGCGGGCGAAACCGCTATACAAAGTGGCACTTCAACTGAACAACCTCAAACGCAAGTTGCCTTCCTGGGACGGGCTGGGGATGTTGTTCGCGTAGTTTACGCGCAAGAGGGTTCCAGCGACGAAGGCCTTACCAGTTTACAGGGCTTCGCAGATCGCGCGTCTAGCGGATTATTCAACAGCGCGAACAATCGCTTTACCACCCAAACCCGTATTGCCGATCTTCAAGCGCAGTTGGCTGGAGATTTGCTCACCGATGAACAACGGGCAGCCGCTCAGGAAACGCTGGATGGGCTGAGCGTTCCCGATCCTATTAGCGAAACCTACACGCTCAATCA
>CAZBPB010000144.1:4918-8883 GCA_964493565.1 uncultured Pleurocapsa sp.
ATTTCCATTTTAGACGGGGCTACGCTGGAACCTCTGGCAACGTCTGAGCTTGACCCTGAGCAAGCCGATGCCGCTGCATCGGGCGCGGTTGATGCTGAAGGCAATCCTATCTTGCCACCGACGTTTGAGTTTACACTTCCGGCGGATGCCTGGTATGTTCTGGATAAGCGCGTTGCTGAGGGCACGGAAGCAGCAGCAATATTAAGCATTTCGGGCATTTCGCCTATTCTGGAACGCAACCTGACCAACCGTAACGAATACATCCGGTTAAGCGACGAATTTACGATTGTTGATCAGCGGCCTGAAGTTGATGACCGCGATCTACCTTTTGTTTCAGTCACTGATAACGCCTATCGCGGCGCAAAAACGTTTGGTGATTTCATGCGTCTGTACGGCGCGCCAATGCTGGAACTACTGATGCGCGGACTGGTTCCAGCGGCTATCGCTGTCGGATTTGGCGGGCTGGCGGCATTGGGACTGGTTCGGGCAAGACCAAATCCATCGCGTAATCAGTCACCAGCGGCAGCAGCACGAGCGCTTGTTTTCCCGTTGTGGGCGCTAACATTGACACTGTTTTTCCTGCTGCTGTATGGGGTAAACGGGCTGACACCGCTGGAACTAGGCAACCTGTTAGCGGGTTTTGTATGGGTTGGCTGGATGTTCTTTGCAGGCGTGAATATTCGCCGCGCATGGGGACGCCCGCTGCTAGCACTGGTCATAGTTCTGGGGCTGGCGCAATTTGCATTAGCCCAAAGCCTAACGCCTGAACGCGCAATCGAATATATCGGCAATTTGGGCGTTAATGGAAGCCGGCTGCTAAGCGCACTTCTGGGGATCGGCGTCTGGTTCGGCATCGGGTACGTGGCAGCACGTCAAGGCGCAGCCCGCAGTGATCGATTCACGGTGCGTCAGGGCATAGTGGGAACTTTGATCACTGCTGGAATATGGATCGGCGCATTAGCGATTCCGACACTGATCATCAACATAATGGAAGCCAACGGGTCAATGACCGCGGCGCAGGCGAATAATCTGCTGCCAGTTGTGGATACACGGCGATGGGGCGGTTTACTGCTCACAGGCGTGTTAACCGTTGTTGCCATCCTTGCCTCTTTCCCTCTGGGAATTTTACTCGCATTGGGACGGCGAAGCAGCCTTCCACTCGTCAAAGGCGTTTGCACGGTATATATCGAACTGGTACGCGGCGTTCCTTTGATTACAGTGCTTTTTATGGCGCAATTACTGGTACCACTGCTTAACCCATCGCTGGCAACGGTTGAAAATGTGATCCGCGCCATGGTGGGACTGACCATGTTCAGCGCGGCGTATCTTGCCGAAAATGTGCGCGGCGGCCTGCAATCTGTCCCTCACGGGCAGGAAGAGGCTGCCAGAGCACTCGGCCTTGGCGGTGTACAAATCACCCTACTGATCACACTACCACAGGCGCTGCGCGCAGTCATTCCCGCATTGGTAGGGCAGTGTATTGCACTGTTCAAAGATACGTCTCTGGTAGCGCTGGTGGGTCTGCTTGACCTGACGGGCATAGCAAAATCAGTGACGGCGCAGCCAGAGTTCGTAGGGTTGCAATCTGAAGCGTACATCTTCATTTCAGTGGTGTATTTCATATTTAGCTATGTGATGGCGTTTATCAGCCGCCGCATTGAAGCCAGTGGCTCAGGCGCGATACGCAGGTTTGGATGAGGTATGACAGACGAAGCTGTAATTTCGACAAAAGTTGAAAGCACCGACGAGTCGATCATCATCTGTGAAAAGGTGAATAAATGGTTTGGCGAGTATCATGTTCTGCGCGATGTTAGTGTAAGTGTCGCGCCGCGTGAAGTGGTCGTGGTGATCGGGCCTTCTGGCTCTGGCAAGTCTACCTTTATTCGCTGCATAAACCGTCTGGAAGAGCATCAGGAAGGCGAAATCATTGTTGATGGTATTGTGATGGGACACGACATTCGCAATATCGCTGCAATCCGCCGTGAAATTGGCATGGTATTTCAGCAGTTCAACCTGTTTCCACACCTGACGGTGCTGCAAAATGTCATGCTTGCCCCTATCAATGTACGCCGCTGGTCAAAAGAAAAAGCTGAAGCCAAAGCTCGCGAGCTGCTTGAACGCGTTGGTATTCCTGAACAGGCAGAAAAATATCCCGGACAGCTTTCTGGCGGGCAGCAGCAGCGCGTTGCTATTGCGCGGGCATTGGCGATGGAGCCAAAGATCATGCTGTTTGACGAGCCGACATCAGCACTTGATCCCGAAATGATCAAAGAAGTGCTAGATGTAATGCAGGAACTGGCGCAAAGTGGCATGACGATGGTGGTGGTTACGCACGAAATGGGGTTTGCCCGTGAAGTGGCTGACCGGGTGTTGTTCTTTGATCAAGGACGAATCGTGGAAAGCGGTACGCCGGAATCCCTTTTCGATAACCCGCAACACCCCCGCACCAAGATGTTTCTAAGCCAGATTTTGTAGAACCGCGCATCATGCCAGAGACCCGGGCAAGACGACTAGTTTCGCAGCCCGTGTGTCTTTGGCGACGCATTTCTTCGCGATCATTCACAGCAAGCACAGCGCTGTACATGTTTTGAATATGGAACCATACCTGATGGGAAAACGATGGTGAGTTTGTCCTGGAACAATGTACTGGCGTGGCGGATGGAACAACATCATCTGTTGAGGCGCGCGCCAGCAGCGTACATGGTTGATGTCGTCTCTGATATTTGCGGCGTGCAAGCCCAGGTCATGTCGTCGGCAGAAATGGCGATATGGGCGCGCGTAGATGGATTAAGGCCTGACGATATCAGTAAAGCCCTATGGCAAGACAAGTCGCTGGTCAAATCATGGTTTTACAGGGGAACGCTGCACATCATTGCATCCCAAGATATGCCTGTCGTGGTAGGCGCGCTTAGCTCGCTACGTCATTTTACCCGCGCAAGCTGGCAGAAGTATTTCAATGTGACCCTCGATGAGCTTGAAACCATGATTGCGGCGCTTCAAGACATCCTCACAAGTGTAGGCATTACGCGGGAAGAAATGACGGTGGCGGTAGTTGAACGCACCGGGCAAGAAAAACTCGGTGAAACACTGCGCTCCGGTTGGGGTTCGGTTTTGAAACCAGCATCGTTCCGGGGTGTTTTATGCTACGGCGAAAATAAAGGGAAAAATATCACTTTCGCGCGGCCTGACCTATGGCTTAATGAATGGAAAAGTTTAGAGACTGAGACGGCACAGATAGAAATGGCACGCCGTTTTTTGAAAAGCTACGCGCCTTCAACGCCAGAGGATTTTGGACGCTGGTTTGCTTTCGAACCCGCCGCCGCGAAGAAGATTTTCAAGACGTTGGGGGACGAGATTCAGGCGATTGAGGTTGAAGGTTGGAAAGCATGGGCACTAAAAGACTCCGTCACCGCTATGCAAGGCGCTGAGCCGGTGGACTGTATACGGCTGCTTCCCGCCTTTGACCAATATGTGATCGCCTTTCATCGCCAATCAGAAACCATCCTGCCGAAAAGCATGTGGAGCAAAGTGTCACGCGCGCAGGGCTGGATTTCGCCTGTGGTGCTGGTGAACGGGAAAATAAGCGGCATCTGGGACTACGAGCAAAAGCGCGACCAGACACAGGTCACGGTTGAGATGTTCACCAGTGCCGATGAGCACACGCATCAGGGTATCGAAGCAGAGCTTGACCGCCTAAAACCGATTATTGGCGAGAAAATCGAAATCCGCTATCAATAGGCTCAAACGCCAGCCGATTAGAATCCACCGCGCTGTTCAACAAAGGTGGTTACCTCATCTATAGAGGGCATCTCGTTAGCGCAGCCCTGCCGAGTGACGACAATCGCGCCAGTTGCATTTCCCATACGGGCGGCTCTTGCCCATCCCCACCCGCTCAAATAGCCGTAGATAAAGCCGCTGGCAAAAGCATCGCCCGCGCCGGAGGGATCGACGGGGCAAACGTCGTA
>CAZBPB010000145.1:0-1265 GCA_964493565.1 uncultured Pleurocapsa sp.
GGAACAGAAAGCCTTCCAGCGATGCGCCTGCAGGTAGACCAACCAGAAGTGAGAAATCGGGGTTAGGAGCTGCCCCCGCCCCGACAACGGCTAGAAAATCGTCCCCTGAAAATCCGAAATACGGATTGTTATCAATAGCCTCAGCAACTTCTTCGCTGCGCCAGCCTTCAAGGATACGGAACGGAAATTGGCTGCTGCTGGAATCAGTGAGTGCAGCCGCAATCTCAACCATGGTTTGCGCTTGCGTCAAAAAATAAACGCCCGCCTGTAACCGGGTATCAATGTCCTCTGCGCGTACATAATCAACAAACAGATTCGGGTCAAGTATCAGCCCCGAAGCGACCAGATTTTGCGCAATGGCACGCGGCGCATCGCCTGACCGAATTTCAAATCGTACCGGGTCGGTACTGCTGCCAACGCTGCTGTTCAAATCGCCGCTGCGCCCTGCGAGTGAAAGCTGCAAGATTTTTGTTTGTACGAAATCCACAGGATTGCCGCCGGAAATCAGCAGCAGCCCGATCACTGAAAATGCTCCACAGGCAAACACGAGTACTGCCAATATGATCAAGAGTCGAAGCAGCCGGCTCACAAACTATCTCCTCAGTGATTCTGGTAATTCCGCCAGCCCATCCCGTAGGGCATCCAGATAGCTTTGTAAGATCACCCGTGCCGCAAGATCGTCAATCGGGGCAGCGGGGGAACGCCGTTTCTGCCTCGCCAGTTCCGCTGCATCGTAGCTGGACATCTGCTCATCCCACAGAATTATGGGTAAATCAGTGTAAGGTTTCAGATATTCCACCCAGTTCAATACTTTTTGAGTATGGGTAACCGTGTTTTCTGTAGCTTCGTGGTTAATGGGCAGCCCGACTACAAGGCCAACCACGCGCTGCTCTTGAGTGTGACGCAGAATTTTTTCGAAATCTTCGCGCTTTGAACGGCGGTGAATAATCTCTAACTCACGCGCAATAAGTCCGGTTTCATCACTGACCGCCAGCCCGATTCGCGCCAGCCCATGATCAATCCCTAACAGCCGCCCGATCAAGATGATCCCGCCTCGCCCACATTGACTTGTATACGTAGTGGCAGAATCGGCAGCCGTCCTAGCCATTCCGGTGAGACCGAAATTTCGGGCTGTGTACCATCTTCTAAATCAAAGTTCGACGCGAGATACGCAAACGCATCCGCTGGCGATTTTCCCGATAACGTGCTTTGTAACGCGAGTGTGTCAATTTGCGCCTGAATATCTGCAGCCGCGCTCATATCGA
>CAZBPB010000145.1:1275-1641 GCA_964493565.1 uncultured Pleurocapsa sp.
TGTGACACTTCCCGACGCGTCTATGTTAGTCACATTACCCCGCTGGAATATCAATGAATCCGGGTCAAGCGCCCATCCACGCGGCACCTGCGATCCTAAACGAGCATAGGTGATTTGCTCCGCCAGTTCTTCATCAATTGCGGTCACAGCCACCACAGCCCGCATCGTTAGCGTCAAATTATCCGCGAAATCGCCAACATCATGATCAAAGGTCATCCAGTCGTTGCGTTCTTCAACGATGCGAATGGTTTCGGGAATAATGAACTGACCTTCAGCCGCCAGTGGCGCAAGTTCGCGGAATGCCCGTTCCTGCATTTGTTGGCGTAACACCGAAATCAATGCTTCGCGATCATCGGCTGTAACCAT
>CAZBPB010000145.1:1665-8872 GCA_964493565.1 uncultured Pleurocapsa sp.
GAAATTGCGGACATCCACTTGCTCGGCCAGTGGCCCGATCATCGTGTTGATAAGGCCGATATCAACATTACCCACATCACCGGTAGATTCTGGCACAGCTTCTATAGGCGCTTCCACCTGCTCGCCGATGCCCCCCGGCACAACCGCATCGGCAGTAGTGCGGAAAATGATCGGTGTGCCCGCTGACGTACTGACGAGCGAACCAGCAGGAACTTCAATGCGCCCATTCGTGCGATTGATAAGCGTAATCGTGCCCGTAGCCGGAATACTGCTAAGGGGCTGCACCCCGCTGGTGGGAATAGTTCCGCGCTCTTCTATTTCCGCGCGGTAGGTGATGGCCGGCATTTGCGCATTTTCGACATCTATGAGCGCGCGGGGAAGCGTCGGATCGGCATTGATCGTCGTCTGTGCCTGAACCACCCGGCTGGCTGGCATAATTTGTACTTGCGCGCTCGGAATCAGTAAATACAGCACGAATGCCACCGCTGCCGCTAATCCTGCTATCACTGCTGTGCGGGTAGCGATGCGAAAGGCGCGGCTTCTTGGCGTGGCTCGTTCTTCACCCCGCACGCGGCTGGCAAAAGGCGCAAGTTCATCGGCAAGCGGCGCGTTAATCGGGCGTCTGGATCGGTTGATGAATACCCGCGAACGCCCGCGCTTCCAGCGTTTACGCCTGCTGTTGGATACCGTTTCAAAACTGCTTATATTAAGGTCATTTGCGTTACGTGCAACTTCATCATCATGCGTCACCAGCGCAATACGCACGTTATTGCGCGTGGCTTCACGCTGAACCAGCACAAGATCCAGTTTCCGCTGCAAAATGCTGTCGCGTTCCGGCCATACCAGTGCGACCCGTTTCCCACGCATAAAACGCATCCGGTCGCAAACCGTGATCACATCATCATCTGCGTGCAGTTGAACGAACTCTGGCGCTTCACTCATAAGCGATTTTGAAGGATCGTAAATTTTCAGATGCGATGATCTGGCTTGCCGTTAAAAAACTGTTTCGCGGCAAGCTAACCCCCCTCCAGCAGGGAGGGGGGACGGGGAAAAGGAAGCAGAACATCTACGTCTTACTCAGCAGTTCGCGGGCAGTTGCTAGCGCTTCAGGCAGCTTTTGAGCTTCCTTACCACCCGCCTGTGCCATGGTTGGGCGTCCGCCGCCCCCACCACCAACGACAGGTGCAATCTGCTTGATCAAATTGCCTGCATGTATCCCCGATTGGGTCAGATCATCGGTCACTGCCACTACAATTTGCGGCTTGCCGTCAATGATGGTTCCTAGCACCAGTACGCCGCTTGGAACAGCGTTGCGGAACCAGTCAGACATTTCACGTAGGGTATCTGCGGGAATGCCATCAATCTGCGCGATCAGTGCATTGAAGCCGTTGACTTTCTCCAGGTTGCCAACCAGTTGATCGAACTGCTTACGCGCCAGATCGCGTTGTAGCTGAGCGACTTGTTTACGCGCCTGAGCAAGCTCTTCCTGAACATCGTGTATGCGTTCGGGTAGCAGTTCAGGTGTTGCCCCGATCTCCGCCGCCGCATCATGTAGTACAGCGCGGTTGCGCTCAATGTAATCCAGCGCGCCTGTGCCGGTAACTGCTTCCACGCGGCGAATACCGGCGCTTACACTGCCCTCACTCACGATCAGAAAAGGGCCAATTTCTGCGGTTTCGTGTACATGCACGCCCCCGCATAGCTCATAGCTGTAACGGTTGCCTGTTTCACCGACAATGTTGATGGTACGCACGGTATCGCCGTACTTTTCTCCGAACAGCGCCATAGCGCCTTCTGCGCGAGCTTCAGATAATGACTTGACCACCGGTTGTACATCATAGTTGTCCATGATAATGCTGTTCACTTCGCGCTCAACGGCGCGCAGTTCCTCAACTGGAACTTTAGCGTCGTGGGCAAAGTCGAAGCGCAGCCGATCCGGCGCGACCAGTGACCCGCGCTGCTGTACATGATTGCCTAAACGATGCCGTAACGCAGCATGAAGTAGATGCGTAGCCGTGTGGTTACGGGTGATGGCGCGGCGGCGCTCCACATCAACTGCCGCGTGAACCTCATCCCTGATTTTTGGCGTGCCTTCGATCACCTCGCCGGCATGTACGATCAATCCCCCGATCGGACGGCGCATATCTTCAACTTCAATACGCCAACCGTCGCCAGAGATCACGCCGGTATCGCTAACTTGACCGCCCGCTTCTATATAAAATGGTGTTGCTGCCAGCACTACTTCCACTTTGTCGCCCACAATCGCGCTGGCAACAGATTGGCCTTCATTTATAATTGCCAGTACAAGGGTATCAAGTTCGGTTGGGCCATATGGCTCGTAGTCAATGCCCGTTCCTTGTAAGTCGCCGTTTTGTTGCAGTGCGGTCAGTATCTGCTTATAGCTGTCCACTGAGCTAATTTCGCCCATCGCTGTACCGCCGCCGCTGCGAATGCCGTGTTCTTCTTCTGCCGCTGCGAATCCAGCCATATCAACGGTATAGCCGCGTTCTTCCACAATATCTTTAGTCACCTGCACGGGCAGTCCGAGCGTTGCTTTCAGATAGAAAGCCGCGTCGCCAGATAGTGTGCCGCCAGCGGGCAGTAGCGCCAACTGCTGTTCCAGTTCTGCAATCCCGCGATCCATCGTGCCGCGACAACGTGCTTCCTCCTGCGTGATCACGCGCCGGATCGAATCGCGTTTTTCGATCAGTTCCAGATAATGACCGCCCATGATGTCAATCACTGTATCGGCTGCATCAGCAAGGAAGGGCTTATTGAACCCGATCTTGGTGCCAAAACGCGCTGCCCTGCGAATCACCAGCCTGCATACCGAATCCCGCCCTTTTGCGCCCGGCAGAACGCCATCGGCAATCAGGAATGCCGCCGCGCGGATATGGTCAGCGATCACCCGGTAGGCAACGTAGTTGGCCTTGCGTTCCTCGTCCGTTTGACCGCTTAGCTTCTGCACAGTATCGAAAATTGGCTGAAAAAGGTCGGTGTCATAATTTGCGCTGACGCCGTTCACCACGCTCAAAATCCGTTCAAGACCCATGCCCGTATCAACCCCCGGCGCGGGTAGCGGCATATCGAACTGGCCTGTATGGTCAGGGTCAGGCTGTGTGCGGTTGTACTGCATGAACACCAGATTCCACAGCTCAAGAAAACGATCATCTTCCGCTTGCATCAGCGGAATGATGGTGTCTGTGCCTAATTCTGGCGTCTTATCCCAGTGTATTTCGCTGGTCGGCCCACACGGGCCTGTTTCTGCCATTTGCCAGAAGTTTGTCTTTGAACCCATACGCGCCACACGTTTCGGGTCAACCTTTATATCATTGATCCAGATGTCATACGCTTCGTCATCGTCTTTATAGACCGTGAACGCGAGCCGTTCCGCAGGCAGCCCATAAACGTCTGTAAGGAGTGTGTAGGCGAAGCGAATCGCATCGCGTTTGAAATAGTCGCCAAAGCTGAAATTGCCCAGCATCTCAAAAAAGGTGTGATGGCGCGGGGATGGCCCAACATTTTCAAGGTCGTTGTGCTTGCCAGAAACGCGCATACACTTTTGCGAAGTCGTTGCGCGTGAATATGGACGCTTATCTAGCCCGAGAAAAACATCTTTGAATTGCACCATGCCGGCGTTCGTGAACAGCAGTGTCGGATCGTTACCCGGCACCAGCGAAGACGATGCCACTGGCTGGTGTTTCATTTCTTCAAAATAATCCAAGAATGCCTGCCGCGCCTGCGCGCTGGTCATCGGCTTCATATGGTTATAATCCCTGCTTCACCTTAGATTCACATGATATTATAGGCATCACTGCGCCCATTTTGTAGGGGGCAGGACGAAAGGGCGTCTAGAAAAATGGCAATATATGCTTACTTCATCCTACAATACTGCATTTAACCTCCCCGCCCTGTACGCAGAGATGGGAATAATTGTAGGGGCAAGGCACGTCTTTTCCGGCGTATGGGATAGGTTGTGTGGGGGCGCAGCGCGCTGCGCCCTTCGGCCTGAGTGGAGCGAAGTAAAAACATGACATTTTCACAAGAACTGATTGCCTTTCTCAATCAAACCCTGATCGCAAGGCTGGCGACCATTGATGATCAAGGCTACCCGCACGTAGTGCCGCTCTGGTACTCTCGTGACGGCGACGATCTGGTGATCATGTCGGATCGCGAAACCCGCAAAGTACACAATGCATTAGCCAATCCTAAGGGTGCAGTTCAGGTCGGCGGCAACCCCGGTACTGAACAGAGCGGTTATCTGTTTCAGGGCGATCTAATCGTCGAAGATGATCCCGATCACGTTTTGACAGCGGTCATCACTCGTCGCTATGAGTCCAAAGCCCGCGCCGATCAACTGCTCGAAGAATGGAAAGACGATGATACGGTGGTCATTCGGTTAAAAGTCAGAAAAACCGTCCGCGTCTACTAAACCGTCTGTTATACTTGGGAACATTCTTGAATTGAAACCCAAACTTCACATGAGGAAGCAGCATGCCCACGCTTGATGAACAAGTCGAAGTTTTGATGTCCGGTGCCGAATATGGCGATCCGCAGACTAGAGAAAACATGCGCCGCGAACTGCGCGAACGTATCCTGGAAGCCGAGCGCGAAGGCCGCCCGTTGCGCGTGTATGCCGGTTTTGACCCGCGCACCGCTGACCTACATCTGGGACACACCATTCCTATGCGCAAACTGCGGCAGTTCCAAGAGTTTGGGCATGATGTCACCTTCCTGATCGGCACGTTCACGAGCTTAATTGGCGATCCCTCAGACAAGGACAAAGCGCGCGATCAGCTTACTCGCGAGCAGGTTGAGACCAATGCCCGCACCTATTCAGAGCAGGCCTTCAAAATTCTCGATCCCAACATGACCCGCGTGCGCCACAACGATGAGTGGCTTTCTACGCTGGATTTTGCCGATATCATTCGTCTTGCTAGCAATTTCACTGTGCAGCAGTTTCTAGTGCGTGAAAACTTCGCCAAACGAATTGAAGCAGGCCAGCCAATCCATCTACATGAATTGTTCTATGGCTTGATGCAGGGCTACGACGCTGTGGCGCAGGAAGCTGATGTTCAGGTCGGCGGGCAGGATCAACTATTCAATATTCTGGTAGCAGGCCGCAAACTTCAGGAAGGCATGGGACAGAAGCCTCAGATTGCCATCATCATGGGCGAAAGCCTGCCCGGAACTGATGGCGAAATTAAGATGAGCAAGAGTCTGGGCAATCACATTCCACTCATGGCCGAGCCGTGGGATATGTTCGGCAAAGTAATGAGTGTGCCAGACAAAGCCATGCCCATCTACTTTAAGCTGATTTTGGGCTGGTCGCCCTTGCAGATGAATGACCTGCAGAAAGGGCTATCGTCTGGCAGTCTGCACCCGAATGAAATCAAGATGGAACTTGCCCGTGAGATCGTCTCAATTTTCCATAGTCCTGAAGCTGCGCAGGCAGCACAGGCGCGTTGGGATGAAGTATTTCGGGGTGGCTCAGGCATTCCTGCGGATATTCCCGAAGTGGCGCTGGCAGCAGATGAGCGTGTGACCGATATTCTCCGGCGGCTGGATATGGTTGGCAGCGCAGGCGAAGCGCGGCGCTTAATCGAACAGCGCGGCGTGAAGCTGAACGAGCAGCCAGTTGAAGATGCCTTCGCAGTGGTACAAATCAGCGATCTTCCCGTTGTTTTGCAAGTGGGTAAACGCAAATTTGTGCGGCTGGTACAAGCCTGAAATGGATTTTGGGGCGGTTCGCGAACCGCCCTTTCTTTTTACCTACCCGAATAGCAGCATCATCGCCGCTGCAAACAGCGCGACTAATATTATGTACTCAAAAACGCGTTGGTTTATCCGCTGTACCACCCATCGCCCTACAAACATCGCCCCGATAAGCACCGGAATTACCCAGAGCGATCCAACCGCTTCGTGAAGATCAATTGCTCCGGCAAGTAACAAGCCCGGCAGCTTGATCAAATTTACCAGCGTGAAAAATAGTGTTGTTGTTCCCACAATGGTCAGTGGCGAAAGCGGTTGCAGCAGCAAATATGCCAGAAAGGGCGGCGCGCCTGTGTTTGCCAGCGCCGATCCTAACCCTGAAAGCCACCCCGCCAGATAAGCATGCCAGGGGCGTGGCTGGTATTCAAACTGCTTCAGCCGCTCTGATGCAAGGCGGTAAGCGATGAAAATCAGTGTGAAGATTCCCAGCACACGCCTTAATGTCAGATCGGGAAGTACCGCCAGTAAAATCGTTCCCATCACGATGCCTACAATAGCTGTGGGAAGCATTCGCTTGATATAGCTGATGTCCCATGTTTTCCAGTACATCACAATCGCGGCAGCATCCCCGACCAGCAGCAGCGGCAGCGAAAGTCCGATGGCTGCCTGAACAGGCATCACTTGGCTCAACAGCGGCACAATCAATACGACCAGAGGCGCGCCTAATCCACCCTTAGATAGCCCGATCAATATCGCGACTAGGGCAAGTACCACATATATCATGATGAGCTTCCTGAGCGTGGCGCGATTACCCTAACGCTTTTGAGCCATGAAATCGCGAATTTGTAGGTCAGTATTACGGATTTTCATTGCTAGATCTGCGGCAAGGTTGCGCATCAACTTGTAGCCGAGCTGTGGATAGGTTTCACACAGCATCATAATTTTATCTCGTGGAATGATAATCAGGGATGTCCCTTTTTCGGCTGCGCGTGCCCCTGCCGAACGCATACCTTCATCCACCAGCGCCACTTCGCCAAACGATTGCCCGCGGCGGAGACGCGCCAGTACTCTGGGTTCTTCTTCGCTCTCTTTGCCAATCACTGCAGGTGTGACCACGATCTCAATCTCGCCGTTGGTGATGATGTACAGTTCATCACCGTTGGTATTCTCTTCAAACACAATTTCTTTGACGTTAAATGTTCGCTGCGTACAAATGGCGGCGATCAGCTCAAGCTGGGATGAGGTCAGGTCAAGAAAGATTTCAGTCTGGCGCAAATAAGTGATGATTGACATTCAGACTCCCGATTAAGGCGCTGACGATTAGAATAGTCTCATTCTAGCACGGGTCTGCACTGGAAATTTGCCCAACATGCCAGCACATGAATACTCTGTTGATGAATTGATATCCGTCTCCATTTCACGGCAGGTAGCAGATGGCGAATTACTGGCTCAGGGCATTAACACCCCGCTGGTCATGGCAGGCTATATTCTCGCG
>CAZBPB010000146.1:0-4432 GCA_964493565.1 uncultured Pleurocapsa sp.
GTCCGGCAGATAAACGATAGCGTCCGCCGCGTACTTTATCCCACAGTAATTCGGTTATGTTGTAGCCGACCAAACGATCCAGAATGCGCCGCGCCTGCTGGGCGTTGACTAGATTCATGTCCAGTTCGCGTGGATGCTGGAATGCATCTTCTATGGCATGGCGCGTGATCTCGTGAAAGACCACTCGCATCACCGGGACACCTTCCATCTCGGCAGCATGAATCAGGTGCCAGGCAATCGCTTCACCTTCGCGGTCAGGGTCGGTTGCAAGGTAAATTTCTCTGGCACGCTGGGCGGCATTGGCGAGCTGCTTCACCGTTTCGCGTTTGTCATTGGGTACACGGTATTTCGGCTCGAAGTTGTTTTCAACATCTACCGAAAGCTGTGAGACGAGTAGATCTCGAACATGACCCTTTGAGGCTTTGACCGTGTATTCACTACCAAGGAAGTTGCCAACGCTGCGGGCTTTTGCCGGTGATTCGACAATCACTAACTTGCCTGAACGACGGGCAGGTGGTTTCTCTACAGTGCCGGTTTTTTTCTTGGCGGTTGATTTTGCCTTCGCCGCCGTTCCGTTTGCGCGGGTAGCTGCTTTGCCCGTCGTGACGCTCTTCTTGCGCCTGGACGCATGCTTGGGGGCGGCCTTTTTGGTAGCTTTCCTGGCGGCGCCGGGGCCGCTTGAGTTCTTTGGCAGCGGTTCGGGTTTGGGAATACCTGCGTGCGCAGGAGTTTCACCAAACAGGGTTAACGATGTGCCGCACACCGGGCATGTTCCACGCGTGAACGCGCGCCCATGGACCGAATATTCTGGCTTAGGCGCAGTCATTTCACGCTTGATTTTGCATTTCACGCAATACGCTTGCATTGATTAGCTCACTGTTGCTAGATTATTTATTGAGTTGTAGTTGACGTGTGTGGAAACTCTAGAGATACGCTCCACCATCACGTTCTTTCAACATATTCACGATTTGTTTAACATCTTGTGCGCGGTCTTTGTGGCAAACCAGCAGTACATCGCTGGTATCCACAATCACAAGGTCTTCCACCCCGATGGCGACCGTAAGTTTATCGCTGTAAACCAGTGTATTACGCGTATCCAGCACCACTTTATCTGGCCCCGCGCCTTTGAAGCCATTGCCATCTTCGTCCAGATTTAGGACATCGAATAGCGCATCCCAACTGCCAACATCACTCCAACCGATATCAACTGGAATGACGGCGATGTTTTCGGCGTGTTCCATGACCGCATAGTCCAACGAAATCTTAGGCATCAACCCCCACGTTTCAGCCAATACAGTTTCGTAAGCAGGCGTATCCACCGCGGCGGCCAGTCGCTGCATCACACCATACATTGCAGGCTGCTGGCGTTCAAATTCGGCCATCGCGCGACCCGCTGTCCAGATGAACATCCCGGAGTTCCAACTGTACTCCCCGCTGCGGATAAAGGCCACCGCACGCTCGATATTCGGTTTTTCAGTAAAACCGAGCGAACGGTAAATTTTCCAGTTGTTGATAGTATCAATCTGCTCACCGCGACGAATATAGCCGAAGGCGGTAGATGGCAAACTAGCCGAAATGCCTAGTGTGACGAGCGCGCCTTTTTCAGCGGCTTCAAATCCCGCCGCCAGCACATCGCGAAAGCCCTGACGATCGCTAATATGGTGATCTGCGGTCAATAACGCGACTACCGCTTTAGGATCACGCTTTTGGATGACCGTGATACCTAGGGCGGCGGCAGGACCGCTGTCGCGTCCATAAGGTTCAGTAATGAAGTTTTCAACAGGGATGGTCGGCGCTTGTTCGCGCAGCGCATCCACATATTTTTCGCCGGTAACAACATAAATACGGTCTGGTGACAGCAGAGGGCTAAGCCGTTCTACGCTCACCTGAAACATAGATTGCTCTTCAATTAACGGCAGCAGCTGCTTTGGCGTTTCATTACGGCTCATTGGCCAGAGGCGGGTACCGCCGCCACCTGCCATGATAAGCGCAAAAGTATGTTCCATATTCAACCTTCCAAACCTGCTACCGCTGTGGTGTAAGGCTATATTGCATGTGACCGACCATTCGCGCAAGTCCTTTTAGCTCCAAAATGGTCAGTGTGCTTGTAACATTAGCAACCGACATAGCGGAATTACGCGTTATTTCGTCAACATGTGTCGGTTCTATGCTCAATAACGCCATGATTCGCCGTTCGTCGTCGCTTTCCGGCGCAATTTCGCTCGTAGTTTTGCGTGTTTCATGAGCCACCTGGGCAAAGTTTAGCTCTTCCAACACATCGTCAATGGTTGTAACTAGCTTTGCGCCGTCCTGTATCAAACGATTGGTGCCCATCCCCATCGGGTTAAATATATTGCCAGGTACTGCAAACACTTCCCGTCCCTGCTCGGCGGCGGCTGTTGCAGTGATCAATGCGCCGCTTTTTTCTGGTGCTTCTACTACTAACACGCCTAAGCTCAAGCCGCTAATGATACGATTTCGGCGTGGAAAGTTGTAGGTTTCCGGTTTGGTGCCGATAGGAAACTCACTGATTATCGCGCCGTGCCGCGTGATTTCCACAGCGAGATTGCTATGATCGCGCGGGTAAACCTGATCAATGCCGCAGCCAAGGACTGCCAGTGTACGACCACTCGCTTGCATCGCACTGCGGTGTGCTGCCGCATCTACGCCGTGAGCCAGACCACTGATGACAGTGACGCCGTTGGCGGCTAATTCGCGCGCGAAATAGGCTGCTGCATCCTTGCCATAGGGTGATGCTCTGCGTGTGCCAACAATCGCAATTGAGAGTACATCATCATTCGTAATTTCACCGCGTACAAATAGAAGCGGTGGCGCTTCTGCCAACGGACGCAGCAGGGAAGGGTAATCTTCATCTGCCTGTGTGATCAGCCTCGCGCCAGCATTTTCAACCTTACGCAGCTCAGCGTCCAGATCGAGTCTATCGCGTTTCGCCAGCAGGGCATTAACGCGGTCATTTTCCAACCCTGCTGCCCGTAAATTGGCTTCCGGTGCATGCCACGCGGCGCTTGCCGTTTCAAATCGTTCCAGTAGCAAACGAAAGCGTTTGAAGCCAATTTCGGGGGTCAGGCTAAAAGCTAGCCAGTATCTCGCGTCGCTCAACAGATGTCTCGATTAGGCAGTCGTGTCTAAGCGAGAATAAGTCCGTCAATGGATGATGTCAAGCATCGCGTTCTGCGGTGCTTGTATCGTCTAGTAAGCCCGGAAGCGGGCGAATCAGGATGGTTCCTGCCTGTACGTCGGTCTTTAAGATCACATCCGGGATAGCGGGGATTAACAGTTCCCGCCCTTCAGGCGGTTTGACCACGTACACATCGTTTGCGCCGGTCTCGATCACTTCGGTGAGGTTGCCGAGAAGTCTACCATCTTCCAGAATTACGCTTAGACCAATCAACTGATACAGGAAAAATTCGCCTTCTTCCAGCGGAACCGCGTCTTCAATGGCGATCATCATCGTGCGCTGACGCAGCCGGTCAGCCGCGTTGCGATCGTTGATGCCGCGAAATTTGAGCAGGCCGAACTCTGGAGTGAAACGAACCTTTTCGATCTGGTAAGGCTTCAGGTCTTTTGCGCCAATTCCAGAACCGAGATAGACAGTACCAAGGTTGGCAATTCGTTCAGGATAATCAGTGAGTATGCGAACGCGCACTTCACCCTGAACGCCATGCGGACGCAGCACTTCACCAATGATCAGATGTGATGGGTGCTCCACCTGCTGGTTTGAAGGCATAACTACTGAATCTTGAGGATGACGCGCTTGGAGCGGGAATCGCTTTCGCCAACGCGCAGCAGGTTGCGAATTGCATTGGCTACGCGCCCGCCTTTGCCAATGATGCGTCCGGTATCCTGCGGTGCAACCTTCAATTCCAGAATGACGGCATTGTTGGAATCGCGGCGGCGTACCTTTACCTGAGTCGGGTCATCAACCAGACTTTTGGCAACATACTCGACAAGACCGGTCAAATCAGAATCATCGTTGTGTTTGTTAAGAGACATGGGTTATCTCGTTGGTAGCGATGAGGATCACGACATTTAATTATGCCGCAATCCTCAAAGAGATCGAAGAGACTACTTTTCTTGCTTCTTCATTGTTCCCTTGCCGGCTTCCGGTGAAGGGAAACGGGTCTTGGGACTTGCCGGAACATAATTGGCCGCTGCTTCTGCAACCAACGCCTCAACGGCTTCACCCTTGCGCATGCGATCAAAACGACCCAGCGTCCCTGCGCGATCCAACACGCGGCGAGCTGCATCGCTGGGCTGTGCGCCCACGCTCAGCCAGTGGAGGGCGCGCTCTTCATTCACGATATCGGTGCTGGGCACTGTGCGCGGGTTGTGATGTCCGATAATTTCGATGAAGCCGCCATTACGTGGGCTGCGCTGATCACAAACAACCAGACGATAGCTTGGCTGACCC
>CAZBPB010000146.1:4442-4677 GCA_964493565.1 uncultured Pleurocapsa sp.
AAGACGAATACGTACCATTTGTTGCGTTCTCCTATTGTTTGCGCTTCCATGCGTTGCCTTGAACGGGAAGCCACTGTCACGATGTGCCGCGTAAATAACACGCGCGGCTCGTGTTTCAGTTGCGGTAGGGCGGAAAACCGCGCCTAGCGCATTAAGCCGCCGGGCATGCCGGGTAAATTAAGCCTGCCCTTGCGAACTTCACCCATTAAACGCTGCATGTCTGCGAACTGCTTTA
>CAZBPB010000146.1:4687-7279 GCA_964493565.1 uncultured Pleurocapsa sp.
GGGTTATCCACATCCCGGCGGCTTCCTGTTCACCCAGCCCCGCGCGCCACGCGCTTCTTGCGGCTGGCATCCATCAATTTCGGGTTGCGACGTTCCTTGAGGCTCATCGAGTTCATCACTGCCTCAACACGGCTCAACCGCTTTTCCATCTCATCAGGATCAATCTGATCTTTGAGCTTTCCCATACCAGGGATCATGCCCATCAGATTGCCAATTGATCCCAGCTTCTTCACTTTCTGAAGCTGTTCCAGAAAATCCTGCATCGTAAACTGATTTTGCATCAGTTTCTTTTGCAGTTTGATGGCTTCTTCTTCATCGAAGGCAGTTTGCGCCTTTTCGATGAGTGTTAGAACATCGCCCATTCCCAGAATACGCTGAGCGAGGCGATCCGGATGGAATACTTCGAATCCATCAATTTTTTCGCCGGTACCGAGGAATTTAATCGGGACGCCGGTAACTGCTCGCATGGATAATGCTGCGCCGCCGCGTGCGTCACCGTCTACCTTCGTCAGTATCAAGCCGGTGATACCGAGGCGTTTATTAAAGCCATCGGCAATGTTTACGGCTTCCTGACCGGTCATCGAGTCTGCAACCAGTAGAATTTCGGCTGGTCTGGTGCGCCGCTTTATTTCCTCAAGCTCGTTCATCAACGTGTCATCAATTTGTAACCGACCTGCCGTGTCCAGAATGACGACTGCGGCATTGGCCGCTTTGGCTGCTTCAACGCCATGAACAGTAATATCCGGTGGGCTGACTTTTGTGCCTTCTTCCCAGTAGCCAACATTGATCTGCTTGGCCAGTGTGACCAGTTGATCAACGGCTGCCGGGCGGTAGGTGTCTGCCGCTACCAGAAACGGCTGCCGTCCATCACGGCGCAGCCATGTTGCCAGTTTGGCGGCTGTGGTGGTTTTACCCGACCCCTGTAAACCGACAAGCATGATCACGTGCGGCTTCTGGCTTGTCGCGAAGTTCAGGCGGCCCGGTTCACCGAGCGTTTCAAGCAGCTCATCGTGAACGATTTTCACGACCTGCTGACCGGGCTTCAGACTGCGAGTAACATCCGCGCCAACGGACTTTTCTTTGACACGGCGCACGAAGTCTTTAACGACTGGCAGCGAAACGTCGGCTTCCAGAAGCGCCATGCGTACTTCGCGCATAGCTTTGTCTACATCGGCTTCAGTAAGTTTGCCAACTCGTCCCAGGCCGTCAAAGACGCCCTGGAGACGATTGCTAAGCTGTTCAAACATTGCTGTTAGTGTGTTCCAGAAAAATGCGTAACAGTCATTTTAGTTGAGCGAAAAATGCCCGTCAAGGTGGGATGCGATAGAACCAATATGACGCCGCTGCAGGCGATGAGTTGAGACGCTGATCCCCTACAACGAGGTTGCGTTCTTACTCAATCTCATTGCCGAGTTGATGATAGCCACGATTGAAATAGATGAGCGGGTCACGTGTATCGCTGTTTCCGGCAGCCATCACTCTGCCAATAATGATCCAGTGGGTATCGCCGTCATGCAGCTTGGAAACTTCACAATCCAACCATGCAATCGCTTCACGAAGAACGGGTGATCCTGTGATGGCGGTAATCGTCTCCAGCCCGTCGAAGCGGTTAGAAATATCTTCCACCGCAATTCGCCCGGCGAATACTTCTGAAACCTTGCGCTGATCATCCGACAACAAGGAAACTGCAAAGTTACCACTTTTCACGATCATCTGGGAAGTGAACGCAGACTTATGCAGGCAAACCACAATTTGCGGCGGATCGAGCGACAATGAATTAAACGCACTGGCGGTCATTCCAACTGGTTTTCCCTCGTGCGTAGTGTATCGCGCATATTTTGCGGATCAACCATGCGCCGCCTCATTTCCCGGTCGTGTGCCAAAGAGGTAATTTTCAACGCCCGGCGCGATATCGGCGAGCGTGTGGATGCTGCTGGCAAAAGCTTCTCTCCCCGTACCGATAATCACCGTCGGTACGTCATTGTCGGTGTGTTTGGTATGGCTTAAATCTTCCATATTGCCGTGATCGCTAGTGATCACGATCATTCCCTCATCATCGTGCCATTCTGCCAGCGCGCCGGTCATGACACCATCAAATATCTCCAGCAGGTTTACACCATCGAGAATAGTTCCGCGATGTCCAATCACGTCGGACATCCAATGTGAAAAAAAGGCGAAGTCATACTGGCGCGAAATCTTAACCATGCGTTCTCCGGCTTCTTCTGGCGTGTAGACAGGTGTATCAGTATATCCTAGTTCGCTGCGCCAGCCTGCGCCCGTCCAGTCACCGGATAAGGCTTCACCGCTGTAGATTTTTTCTTCGCTAAACAACACCAATCCGGCTTCTAACGCCGCCTGCTGATAACTTGAGGCGAGGCGCTTGCCACTGCCAATGGCTTGATGAAAACGTGGCGGGTAGGCTTCTAATAATGCGGCCGTTCCACCATTAGCAATGACCTGTTTGAAGAGGTTGTCTTGAGCGATGATCTCGCGTATGGCAGGGTTTGGACGCGGGCCATAATGCTCGCCGATCATTTCTGGCACATTCTTGCCAGTGAGGATAGCCGCCTGTCCGCTGGCACTTTGTGGTCG
>CAZBPB010000146.1:7289-8827 GCA_964493565.1 uncultured Pleurocapsa sp.
AATGAAGTTGGCGCGCTCCGAATGCTGCAGCCCTGTTGAATTTAGCCAGCGATTCCCATTTGCCAGCGAGAATAGAGTCGGCGTGTTAGCGACGGCGAATGGATTTGTTTGAGGATCGTTCGTTCCCAGCCCGATCCCATCCAGAAAGACGAGCAGTACATGTTTTTTCATGGCGTATTCTACGATAGTGCCGCGTTAGTAAGCTAAGGTTAGAATTGTAGAAAGGGATTAGTCTTACGTTCTTGCCCGATAGTCGTTGGCTGACCGTGCCCTGAAAGTACAGTTACGTCATCACTCAGGGTCAGCAGTTGCGTTGAAATTGAGTCCAGCAACTGCTGCAAGTTTCCACCAGGTAAGTCTGTTCTGCCAATACTGCCAGCAAAAAGCGCGTCACCGCTAAAAACGATACGCTGCTCAGGCATATAGAAACTGATGTGACCGGGAGCATGACCGGGAGTATAAAGCGTTTCCAGATGGATCGCGCCAACATCTATCGCTTCAGGCTCTGTCGTAAGTAGGCGATCCGGCTCAGCCGCCTGTGGGCCGGGGGTGCCAAAATAGAGCTGGTAGTGAAACGGTAGATTTTCCAACGTGGCGGCGGCATCAGCATGTAGCGCAAATGGCGCCCCCGTCAGTTCTTTTATTGCCGCGCTGGCAAGCACATGATCAAAGTGGGCGTGGGTTGCCAGAACTAGCGCAATCGTCCAACCTTCTTCCTGTGCGTTTTCAAACAATAGCTGTGCTTCATCCACCGGGTCAATTAACACGGCCTGTTTGGAAACATCGTCTCCAATCAAATAGGCGTTGGTGGCGACAATGCCCAGGGTATAGGATTTTATTTTGAGCGTCACGTTGCAGTTTGCGCCTCGTTGCGTTGGAAAATAGATCTTATTTGTTGGATGCCCTGTGACAGGAAAATCTTAACTTCATCTAGCTTGACGAGGTAAGAAACGCCGATAAATACGGCTGCCCCCACGACGACATCTAGAGTAAGCATAATGATCGTTAATATTGTGCCGCGTTCGCTAAGGCCGAGCGTGCCAAAAATGAAATTGATCCCGAAAATCGCTGCCCCCATTACCAGGCTGGCTACCAGCGCGCGGACTGTTGTACGCACCAGCGCACGCTCATGAATGCCATGCCAGCGTTTCCGAAGTACTAGCGTTAATGCTATCACTTCAAAAGCGATACCCAGTGTATTTGCCAGTGCCAGCGCGCCAACGTTTTCGGGGCTGACATTCCCCGTAAGCAGCCCGCTGAATACAACGGCAACGCCAATATTTACAACCGCGCCGCCAACCGCGACGATTAACGGCGTGAGGGTATCTTTGTCGGCGTAAAAGCTCCGCGCGACAACTTCCAGAAGTGAGTGCACAACAATACCAACTGAGAAGAACACCAGCGTACTGTAGACAAGATTGGTGGCGCTGGCATCGAATGCGCCCCCTTCCAACAGGCTGAGAAGCGGTCTGCCAGCAGCAATTAAGAAGGCAGCCGAGGGAATCGTGGCGACAAGGATGAAACGTAATGAGCCAGAC
>CAZBPB010000147.1:0-759 GCA_964493565.1 uncultured Pleurocapsa sp.
GTCAATCACCGGACAGGGACTGGATACGCTGGTTCTTGGTTGGTCACGCTGGATATTCACCTCATCGGCGCCTACCGTTTACGGATTGACACCATACATAGTGGAGACGCTTACGCCATCGGTAACTCCGACGCACACTGCGACTTTAACTTCAACTTACACGCCGACAGCGACGGCATCAATAACGCTCACGTTTACGCCTGATTTGCGTACGCAAACCGAGCCACCGACAATTACGCCGCTGCCTTCGGCTACGGATAGCCCGCCGACTGCCACCCCGCGCTCGATGAATGTGCTGTTGACGCCAGAGCCGCAATCTACGAACGCGGTTTCATCTGAAGGTGCGGATACACGCACAATTATTGTCGCCACGCTGGTTTTACTGATACTTACCCTGACCGCTGTGTTTTTCCTGAGTATGCGCCGGAAATGAGGCGCAAGAAATGAACGGTCATGATTGACCTATATACCCTTGATAAGGCGTCGCTCGAAGCATTACTTGCTGTCTGGGGGGAACCCCGATTCCGCGCAGATCAGCTGTGGAACTGGTTGTATGAGCGCCGCGCAGCTTCATTTGCCGAAATGAGGAACTTACCCGCCGGGTTACGCCAGCGGCTTGAAGCTGAAACAAGCCTCGGGTCACTAGCGTTGGAAGATGAGCAGATTAGCCATGACGGCACTGTGAAGCGACTCTACAGCTTACAAGATGGTCAGTTCATTGAAGCCGTGCTGATGGAGTATGACGATGATCGGCGTACT
>CAZBPB010000147.1:769-2207 GCA_964493565.1 uncultured Pleurocapsa sp.
GACAGGCAGGCTGTGCAATGGGCTGTGTGTTTTGTGCTACGGGGCAAATGGGTTTTGCCCGAAACCTGACCGCTGATGAGATTTTCGAACAAGCGATGCTGTATGCGCGTGATCTTGCAGCACGCGGGGAACGTCTTAGTAATGTGGTTCTAATGGGTATGGGCGAGCCTTTTCATAATTATGATAGCTCGATTGCTGCGGTTCGCCGCCTGATGAGCGATTTAGGGTTAGGCGCACGCCATATTACTATAAGTACAGTCGGGTTAGTGCCAATGATCAGGCGTTTTGCCGATGAGGGTTTGCAGGTGAAGCTGGCGATTAGCCTTCACGCAGCAACCGATGAGGAGCGTGGCGCGCTGTTGCCGATCAACCGTAAGTATCCGCTGCAAGAACTGCTGGCAGCGTGCCGTTATTACACTCAGAAATCAGGACGACGTATCTCTTTTGAGTGGACGCTGATACAGGGCGAGAACGATACCCCCGAACAGGCTGAAACACTTGGACAGCTTTTGCGTGGCCTGCGCTGTCACGTCAACGTGATTCCGTTAAACCCGACGACTGGCTACGGGGGACATCCATCTGCACAGGGACGCATACAACAGTTCATCGAGATTTTAGGCGAGAACGGTATTCCTGCGACAGTACGCATCCGCAGGGGAATTGACATTGACGCCGGGTGCGGTCAGTTAAAGTCAAAAGTATTGAAACGCCGCACAACACGGATGGCATCAGAGAATACGCTGCCCGAATAGACTGGTTGCCAGCTCAACTGCAACCTGTGCGGTACGGTTCTGTATATCGAGAATCGGATTGATCTCAACAATATCCAACGAACGCACACGACCATCGTCTGCCAGTATTTCCATGAGTAGGTGTGCCTCTCGAAGCGTTAATCCTCCTGAAACAGGGGTTCCAACGCCTTGCGCCACTTGTGGATCTAGAGAATCCATATCAAAACTTACGTGGATAGCGTCACGATCTTTCATGGCATAGAGAACCTCATGGACGGTGGCTGCCATGCCGTTTTCGTCAATGTCACGCATGGTGCGGATCATTGCCCCGCTAGCCACCATATTCACCCTTTCCTGAACGTCCAGATCGCGTGTGCCAATATAGGCGAATTGAGACGCGCTTAATGGCTGTAATCGCAGCATCAGCGGGGCTGGGCAAAGGCCGACTAGAGCAGCGACTACCATGCCGTGTACGTTGCCGGATGGTGTAGTGAAAGGTGTGTTGAAATCTCCGTGCGCATCCACCCATAATACGCCGACATTCGGGTTAGCATCGGCGGCAGCAGAAACACTGCCCAGCGAAATACTGTGATCTCCGCCTAAAATGATGGTGGTTTCACCGTCTCGAAGAGAATCACGTACTTGATGATAAACATCGGTACAAACGCGCATGATGGAATGTACGTTATGCGCCAAACCATCTATGA
>CAZBPB010000147.1:2217-4703 GCA_964493565.1 uncultured Pleurocapsa sp.
CAGGCGCATAGATATTGCCGCCGTCAGTTACGGAATAGCCGAGTGCTTCCAGTTTACCTTGCAGTTCCGCGTAACGTACTGCAGATGGCCCCATATCAACGCCGCGCCGCCGCTGACCAAGATCCATAGGTACACCATAAATACGTACTGGCGCTAAAGTCTTTGATTGCATGAGAGTTCCGCTCCAGCATTAGTCATTGAGCCTTGCTAAACGACGGCCAACCACCACTAGCAGGATGCTCAAAAGATACAAGGTTAATAATGGCCCCATCACCAGCATCATATTCACAGGATCAATGGTTGGCGTGATGAGTGCGGCGGCTATAGCCGAGCCGACGATCGCTAATCGCCAGTTCTTCAAAAGCACAGTTGCTTGTACTAGCCCGAGCAAAGATAGGACGAAGAACACCAATGGCGTTTCAAAGGCGACACCCATCCAAAATAGGAGTGCGGTTACGAAGCCAAGATACCGCTCCGCCGTCCATTGAGGATTGAATAGTTCGGGCATAAAACTGTCGAAAAAGCCAATGGCCGGTGGAATCAGCAAAAACCATGTGAATAAGACGCCGACGATGAAAAGGATGAAAATAGCGGGCAGCGCCGTTAATAAGTAACGACGTTCTTTATCCGTAAGTCCCGGCAGAATGAATAGCAGCGTCTGATAAGTGATGACCGGGATAGCGAGGACGCCACCAACCAGCAATGCAACTCTGAAGAATGATACGACTGAGTCTGTAGGGCCGAGAGTGATAAACTGATTGTCTGCGCCGTAAGGTTGCTTCAGGATTTCCAAAACTTGGGGCGCAACCAGCATGCCGATGCCGAAACCAATGGCGACAGCCAGGGCCGTTTTGACCGCCCGAGAACGAAGCTCATTCAGGTGATCCAGAATTGACATGCGCAATTCTTTTTCATCCGATTCTTGTGGCGGGGATGGTTGAAGTGCAGGGGGTGATGGCTTCTTCAACTGTTGTGTCATGATAGTTCGGCTTCTTGCCCGGAATCGCTCGCTTTGGAACTGCGAAGTTGAGCCAAAACGTCGGGCATATCAGCCAGCGAGCCAAGGACACCATTGATGAACCCGGGAGAGCCATCACCTCCAAACAGCTTCGCTAATTCTACGGCTTCGTCAATGGCAACTCCCACAGGGGTACGACCGTCAATCCCAAATTCATATATAGCGATGCGTAGGATGTTGCGATCCACAATAGCAACCTGATCTAGTGGAAACTCCGGTGCTAATTGTTGAATCACAGCATCAATCGTCGCCTGATTATTGCTGACACCTTCTACAACCCACTGAATGTGTTCGCGGATTGCCTCTGTGGGTTGGCGCTCGCTCAGGTGGCGTGAGAGGATGAACGGCGCGAGGTGATTGCCACTATCTGCCTCGTAAAGCACTTGTAAGGCGATGCGGCGTGCCATACTGCGATCATCACCAGATGGAACGTCGGTGATGTCGAAATCGTCAGAGTCAAGATCGGGTGAACGCTGAACCATACTAAAACTGCCCTTCAATGCGCGCAATTTAGTGTACTTCAAGCCGTTCTCTTTGACTACGCCGCAATAAGGGGCCTAATCCTGTGCGCCAGTGAGCTGGCGGTTTTCGGGTGTTGGCAAATTGGGAAGATCATCGCCCGCGCTTCCAGCTTCAGGAGCTACAAAGAAATCAAAGTACCACTGGTTTAAACCTGCACACAATTCTGCGCTGATCAGGAAGATAGAAGCGATTAGATATGCCCAGAATAACAGGATGATACCGGTTGCCAGTGTGCCATAAACGAACTGGTAATTGGCCATATTAGTGAGATACCAGCCGAAAGCGAGCTTGGCGATTTCCCACAGTACCGCGCCAAATATGGCCGCCGGCCAGATCGCATCCCAGTGCATACGTCGGGCTGGAACGTAGCGAAAAAGCAAAATGAAGATGAGCAGGTTTAAGCCGATAGGCAAGAACAGCGCGCCAATTGTAAGCCAGAAGCTCTCTTGCGAAAATAATAGGGAGGAAAGCAAACGGATGACCGCTGAGCTTACAAATGAAAGCAGGAGCAATCCTAAAAGGGCAAAGGCCATCATCAGCGCAGTCAGCCGTGCACGCCAGATATTGCGAACGGGTGTCTGAAAAATCGTGTCTAATGCGCCGGTGATGCCGGAAAACAAACCCAAGACCGATAATGGCGACCAGTGTAAACGAACCACTTTGTTCGAGCGCCTGTTGGATATTGATTTGTATTGCGGTGAGCGCCTCTGTTGCTGAAGGAGGGAGAAGGGCGGCCAGACCCAGCGAAATTTGTTGTTCAGTTAAAGCCGTACCGATCAAACGGCTGAGGCCAATAGCAATGAGCAATATTAGTGGAAATAGCGAGAATAGGGCGTAGTATGCCAGTGAAGATGCGCGTGTACCGCCATGCGCGAGGAAATTTGTGAATGCGCGAAGGAATACCGAGGGTAAAGCTTGAGTGGCCGGACTAAAACTTCGCCAACGT
>CAZBPB010000147.1:4732-5395 GCA_964493565.1 uncultured Pleurocapsa sp.
GCGAAATGCGCTCGTTTAGCCGATAGCGTAAGGAAACCCCATCAGACGTTGCCATTCAGCACCTCAAAATCGAATGTCTTTCATGTCGCCTAATGTAACATAGGTTACACTCATAACATACAAGGATGACTACCGCTCACGAGGCTCAAGGATGAACATCAACATACAGGAAATTTTGGTTTTACTCGGTCCCGGAAGTGGCGACCTTGTGTGGAACATAATGCTTTACGTCGTATTTTTTCTGGCGTTGATTTCGCTGCTGGTAATGCCTGATAAAAATTTACTAGCCACTTTACTCGTGGCAGGGGTGATGTTTAGCGCAGTGGTGGCAAAATTAAGCCTATCGGTTGGCTTTGGACAGCGTCCGATTCTGAAAGAATGCGAATTTGGCATGTTGATCATCAACGTAACGATGTTTGTATTTCCGCTGTTAGCAGCAGGCATTGTACGTGCTAAGAAAAAGGCAAAAGTGGTCATTCCACTGGTTTTGTGCGCGATTGCAGGTTTTCTGTTCTTCTTCCTCTACTGGCTGTTGGTGCAGAACGTGCAGTGCCCTATGTGGGCGTGAATGAGGAAGAAGCGTAAACCCCCTATAGTGACGCTCGCTTGCAGCAGTGAGGGATTTTTAGCGTGGCGAGCAAAGCGCCTAGCTCAAGATTTGCT
>CAZBPB010000147.1:5405-8822 GCA_964493565.1 uncultured Pleurocapsa sp.
GTCACAATTGTAAGTAAAGAATTGGATTTCTTGCAAATCGTTCGCAGTTTCGTTTGAAGGGCATTACACAGCAAATGAGGATTACATTTTTGTCTTCAAAAATTCTAGCGATCTGGTGGATATTAGCCTTCGATTTGTACCCATAATTCAGAACCATCTGTCCATAGATGGACTGTGCCATCGGATGTGGAATAGAGCGGCGTTTCACCAAGTAGTGATAAGGTTTGCGGAGAAGGGTTATCTCGCTGGTTAGTGGCGCTGTGCTGTACGACAGCCAATTGTGGTTGCAGCGCCGCCATGATCTGCTGATTGAGCGCGTGCTCAGACTCAGGGTGAGGTACTTGCAGGATGCTGGCGGGTATCAGGCTGCCTTCATCGGCAAGGCGGGCAAGCTCGCTGCTAGAGAGATCACCGGGAAGAAGTAGAGAGACATCGCCATAGGTGACACGCATTGCCAACGCTGCGGCATCTAAACTATCGCCAAGCTCCGGGCTTGCGGCTGGATTGAGTATCTCGACGGCAATACCGTCACTCAAAGTGAGCGTGCTGCCGGCTTGTAGTGGCAGGATGGTTGTTTCTGATAGCGAAAGCAGTGACTGCCAGAGATCGCCGAGATTTGGCTGACCATTGGTGAGTAAAGCGCCGGTCGTGTAACGGCTCAATACTTCGGGAAGCGCGCCAATATTTGGCGTGTCTGGCTGAGTCGCAATGACCAGATCAATTTCTTGGTCGTTATACGGGAGCCTATCGCCAATAGCGGTAAGCAACCGCGAAGGCATATCGCCCCCGTCAATCAGTACTTGCGCACCACCAGGCGTTTGTATTAATACCGCGTTCTTTCCTTCCATATCCAGAAACCAAACATGAAGATTGCCATCAGGACGACTGCGGAGATCTGTTCCCATGAGCACGAGGATGCAAATGGCAGCGAAAGCAGCGGCTGAATAAACAGCACGTGATCGGAGTGTAGCTGTGAAACGTAGATACCATTCAGGTTGAGCGGCAGACATGATGCTCCAGCCTATCCAGACAATAAAATATAGTGCAACAAGATTTGGACTGATACTGATTGAAATCTCTGCAAACGGCAAGCTAGCGGCTGTTCTCGCGACATTTGCCGTCCAGGTGAGTAAAATGCCGGCACACCAGAACCAGAATTGAGAGAGAACCGGCAGAAACCCGGTTGTGAGCAATCCCAAGACACCAAACAACATGATTGCCGGTTGTACTGGCACAACCAGTACATTCACAATTGGCGCAATCAGCGAAACAGAGCCGAAATACAAGGCGATAATGGGTAGGGCGGCTGCCTGAGCAGCAAGCGTTGCTGCGAGCGGTTCGGTTATCAATGCGCTTAGATTGACGGGAGATTTTGGCAAAAAGGAGGTGACGCGATTTAGTCGGTTTGCTATAGGTCCAGCAAACTGCGAAAGAGCAAGAACAGTGAAGAAGCTTAATTGCCAGCCAACATCCCACAGCGCCAGCGGGTTGATGGCTGTTAGCAGGATCAATGAAAAAGCGAGCGACGCTGGTATGAAAGTTTTTCGCCGGAGGGCTGTTCCACAAATTAACAGGATACTCATGAGGGCGGCGCGCATAACAGCCGGAGATGCGCCAGCCAGTAACGCATAAATGAGCACTGTGATCACACTGATTGAGGCCGCTGGAAAACGGCGAACCCGAAATGCATTTAAAGTGGCCTGCACTGCGCTGGCGACGACGATCATGTTAAAGCCACTGACTGCTAGTACATGCGCGATGCCGGCCGTACTAAAAGCATCACTGGTCGGCGAGGCAATGCCGTTTTCGTCGCCAAACAGGACGGCGATGAGCAACCCTGCGGCTGGTTCTGGTAGCGACTGGTTAATGGCGCTGCGGGCTGTATTTCTGATCTGGCTGAGAGAAGCTGAAAGTGAGCGTGCAGGTGGGGCAATAGTTTCGACTGCTACATCGGACAGGATTCCAGTAATCCCTTGCCTCTGCAAATAATCAGCATAGGAAAACCGATCTGCCACAAATGGACTGATCAACCGCCCTGTGACGCGAATCCGCTCACCTTGCAATACGCGGTGGGTGAGTGGTGCGCGAACGAGCACTGCTCCCGAAATCTGCTCGCTGCCTCCGTCTTGCAAAACGGCATCTACATCGAGGCGAAATTGAAAGTGATTTTCGGCAAGCTGCGGTTCTTCTGTAACTATGCCTTCCAGCGTTATCCCGCCACTGTCGTTCAATCTAGCGAGAGCGTAATTTTGAGGAATAAGCGACAAGCGCAGCCCCGCTAACGCAAAGGCAAGAACCGCAAGCGTTTGCCAGCGCCAACTGTTACGCAGCAGAATCGCGGCTATGAGCGCAATACCAACAGTGATTATCCAGACCGCTGTGCCAGGCGGGGCTACGTTGGCTGCTACCAACAGCCCGGTTGCCCAGCCAAAGGCCAGAATGACTAGACGCATCTTTCCTAAGAGGTAGAAACACAAAACACGGCAGTATGAAAGCTGCCGTGTTGATGAGATAAAACGAAGTTATTCAGCTTCTTTTGTTGGCGTGCTGTTGGGAACATCAAAGGCACTACGCGCATGCTGCGTTGTTTGCATTGGCGCACTGGTACGGCTGATCGAAGCAGGTTTTTCACTGGCGGCAACCTTGTTGATGCCGTTGCGAACGATGCCGAGCACTTTGGTAAGCTGGATTTCGAGATCGGAAAGCTGATCCGTAATGTACTGATCAGCATCGTGGGTTACTTCTTCAGCTTCCTGCCGCGCTTCTTCAATGATATTCGCTGCCTGACTCTTGGCTGCCTGAACGGTTGCTTCACGTTCTACGAGTTGGTCACCGCGCTCACGAGCAAGCTGTACTAGACGGGCGGCTTCTTCATTAGCCTGTGCCAGAATACGGTCACGCTGGGCGAGGACGCGGGCAGCTTTTTCAATCTCTTCAGGGATTGAAATGCGCATCTGGTCAATGATCTCTAAGGCCCGTTCTTCGTCAATCAACGTGAGTTTGGTGGCTGGCACATGGCGGCCTTCATCGATCAATTCTTCAAGTCGGTCAACCAGATGTTGAATGTCCATTGAGCGCTGCTCCTGTGCCATATACCAGTTAAGGGAAACTTATTGGTAGCCATCATTGATAGCCGCGAAACGTAACTTCAAAGCTTCTGCCACATGTGGCGGAACCATTGAAGTAACATCTCCTCCCAGATCCGCAATTTCCCGAATTGTGCTTGAACTTATTGCGATGTGGTTTTCGTCCGTCATGATGCTGACGGTTTCGATCTCAGGCGCAAGCCGCTTATTTGCAAGCCCCATCCGAAATTCAAATTCGAAGTCGGAAAAGACTCGCAGCCCACGCACGATGGCGCGCGCCCCTACTATCTTTGCATAGTCTACTGTAAATCCAGAGAATTTGGCAACGTGT
>CAZBPB010000148.1:0-833 GCA_964493565.1 uncultured Pleurocapsa sp.
ATCACCGCTCGTTCATTTGCCACACAGGCACGCGTGGAATTTATTGACGATGATGGGGTAGTGCTCGCTACACAATCGCGCCCCATCCGCTCCTTGCAATCCGATGATCGTTTGTACGTGGTTCTGAACGAGACTCCCTCCGGCACGCTGGATATGACCGGTGCGCGCTTTGGGGGCGAAGCAGTTCAAGCGATCTGGTCAGTAGATGACTTACCTTCCAGCGCCGAAGCGTTGCAATCGGTGGATGTGATTTTGCTCACTGATATTGACACCACCAATATCACTAGCGATCAACTGGCGGCGCTGCGCGGCTGGGTGACTACAGGCGGTCACCTGATTGTAGGCGGCGGCGTGAACTGGCAAAGTACAGGCCAATCACTTGAAGAATTACTGCCGCTGTCTCTTGAAGCCAGCAGCACAACAACTAGCCTTGCCTCTCTTGCGGAGTGGTTAAGAGCATCGGACATCTCCGCATTGGATGATGAAGATGGGATTGTCATCGCTACCGGAACGCTGAATCCGGATGCGCGCGTACTGGTGGCGTTGGAAGATGGCACACCACTGATTGTTCGCGGTGAATTAGGTGCCGGTACAGTTGATTATTTTGCGGTTGATCCAAACGCTGAACCGCTGCGAAGCTGGGATCAAAATGCGGAGTTATGGTATACGTTGCAGTCTACCCGCGCACCAACACCCGGTTGGTCACATGGTTTTAGCAACTGGGATCAAGCTACACGCGCGGCTGAAATACTGCCCGGAGTTGATCCGCTGCCTGACTTTCTGCCAGTGGTCGCATTTCTCGGATTATACATCGCGCTGATCGGGCCGTTGAA
>CAZBPB010000148.1:843-3431 GCA_964493565.1 uncultured Pleurocapsa sp.
TTACCTGATATTGAAGCGAATCAACAAACTAGAATGGGCGTGGGGTACCATCCCCGCGTGTATTTTACTGTTTACGGGGCTTGCATGGGGGCTGGGTTACAGCCTGCGCGGCGACGATGCCGTTTTGAACCGGATGACGGTGGTGCAAACATGGGTAGATAGTGACCGGGCGCAGATAGAGGGAATTGTGGGCGTGTTTTCTCCACGCCGCACTCAGTATTCCCTTACCGCCGGCAGTGGTGATGTGCTCCGTCCTGTTCCGCTGCTCACAAGAGCGTCTGGATTGTTGGCACGTGGCGCTTCAACCAGCGTCAATGTGAACGAAGGCTCGGCATTTTCGGCGGAGGATTTCGCGATTGATGCTAGTTTTGTGTCTACATTCACCCAGGAAAGCATGGTTGATCGCCCAGATATCAGCGGAAGCGCGTCAATCACCCCGGATGCCTCCATCTCCGGTCAGATGAACGTGCGTGGTTCTGTGACCAATAACACAGATGTTACGATCAAAGATCCAGTTATTCTGGCGCGGGGTATGGCGCTGCATCTAGGCGAAGATCTTGCTCCCGGCGAAATTTCAACATTCGATCTGGTATTATCCGGCGAAGGTACCGCGGCATCTTCGCCCTACGTTTCGACCAATGCCAGCCCGTATCTTGGTTATCGTGTAGCGCAGTTGGCTGCACGTACTGAAACCAGCGTCATGCAGATCATTGGTCCCGAACGCTACGATACCGACCCGATGTTGTTTGCCCTGAATATTTCAGATGCAGATCAAGAATTGTGGCGGCAGCAGCTTTTACTGTGGTCGCTTGTAGACGACTCTTATGGTTCTACGGGGCGCGGCGATAACGTGTATCTGGCAGGCTGGACGGATGATGCTCCGTTAGATGTATCTCTGGACGGTGCCGATTGGACGGATCAGCGCACGACTTTATATCTGGTTGAACTGGAAACGGATTTGCAGCAACCAGACGATACATTGATCACCAGTGACCGCATGATGTGGGCGGTACGTGATTACGAAGGCTTTGGCGCGCTCTCGCCTGTCGATCTGAATATGCAGCCCGGTGAAACGGTATCTTTCCGCTTTACTCCCTTGCCAGATGCGGTGCTATCTGAAGTGGACGAGCTTAGTATTCGTCTGGCAGATATGAACCTGTCCTCACGACGTGTGCCGCTGTATCTATGGGATTGGGAAGCGCAAACCTGGGAAGCGTTGGATGTGAACCGCGAAGGGCTGACCATCTCTAACCCTGAACGCTATCTTGGCCCGGAAAACGCGGTACAACTGCGGTTGGTTGCCGATGAAATTGGCGGTTATTTGCGGATTGGTCGTTTAGACATTGAGCAAGCGGGTAGGTTTTAGGGAATTGGTACATGACTGAGCTGATCATTCAATCCACTGATCTCGTCAAGAAATTCGGCAAATTCACGGCAGTCAATGGCCTTTCGTTGGAAGTGCCCGCCGGTTCAATTTACGGGTTTGTTGGCCCCAATGGTGCTGGCAAAACCACTACCATGCGAATGCTGACCACACTAACCCGCCCGACCAGCGGTGAAGCGTGGGTAGATGGTCATTCTGTGGTTGAAGAACCGCGTGCAGTGCGCCGTGCAATTGGCTATATGCCTGATGAGTTTGGCGTGTATGACGACATGCGGGTAAGCGAGTATCTAGACTTTTTTGCTGCCTGCTATGATATTCCACAGGCAGAACGCAAAAAACTGATCGAAGATTTGCTGGAGCTGGTCGATCTTTCGCACCGTCGTGATGATATGGTGGATAAGCTGAGCCGGGGTATGAAGCAGCGACTTTCGCTAGCGCGGACGCTGGCGCACGATCCCGCAGTACTGATTCTGGACGAACCTGCCAGCGGCCTTGATCCACGTGCCCGCGTTGAAATTCGCGAACTGCTGGTTGAACTGGCAAAGATGGGCAAGACCATCTTCTTCTCCACGCATATCCTTGCCGACGTGAACGAAATCTGCACGCATATTGGGATTCTGGAAGCCGGGCAGATTATCGCGCAGGGCAGTATGGAAGAGATGCGTGCGCAGCTTCAGCCGCACCGCGAAATTACGGTGACTCTAGCCGATCAATCTGCCGTTGAAGCCGCGAAAGGGCTGCTTTCAGGACGCGAAGGCGTGATCACCGTTGCTGATCTGGAGCCAAAAGGCGGGCGCGCGCGCATACGTATTGACTATGCAGGGGATGATGCTGGAGTAGTGGCATTAAATCAGGCGTTTGCAACAGCCGGGATCGCGATCATGGGGTTTGCCGAAGAAACCCGCGACCTTGAAGCTATGTTTATGCGCGTGACAAAAGGCATCGTGACTTAAGATGACAGCCTTAGCGGTTGAACCCCTCTCTCCGCAGGAATTTGCGCTGGATCGCGCGGGAAAAGTGCTGCGTATAGGCGTCATTGTTGGCGTAGTGGTGGCGATATTGGGCTTTATCGGCGCAGTTGCTACCAGCGCCCAGGCGTCTGCTGGCTTTGGAGTTCAGGTTTCGGCTGCGCCGGGGCTGGCAGGTCTGCTGCGAAGCGTACTGCTGCTCAACTACGTGGGTAATGATGATGCGGCTGTTTCGA
>CAZBPB010000148.1:3441-8791 GCA_964493565.1 uncultured Pleurocapsa sp.
TCACGCTGGTCGGGCTTGCCAACGTCGCGGCATTCATGGTCACGCTGGTTGGCGTACGCGCCCGTGAAATTTGGGCTGTGCCGCTGCCGTGGCTGGTAATGGTCGGAAATGCGCTGCTGTTAATACTGGCGGGTTTTACGGTAGGGGTGATTCTTATCATCATTGCCGGATATGCTGGCTATCTGGTTGCCCGTATTTTTCGTATCTTTCGCATCAATCCGGTGGCGCTGAAAGAGCTGCGGGGGCGCATGCGCGGCGCGCGGGCGTTCGTGGTAATGTCTGTCTACCTGCTATTGATGAGCGGGTTTGCCCTGCTAATGTACCTTGTCTTTAGCGCGAATAACAGCATTGGCAGCTCGGCAGCGGGTGAAATTGGGCGTTCGTTGTTCATCACCGTGGTGGGCATTGAACTGCTGCTAATCTTATTCATCGCCCCATCGCTAACTAGCGGCGCGATTACCGGCGAACGCGAACGGCAAACGTTTGACCTTCTGCGTACAACACTCCTCAGCGCGCCAACTTTTGTGATGGGTAAGTTGGAAAGCGCGCTTGCCTACTTGCTGCTGCTATTACTGGCAGCAATTCCCCTACAAAGTCTCGCATTTCTATTTGGCGGTGTAAGCGAGGGCGAAATTCTGCTGGCGTTTGTGATTCTGGTGGTGACTGCATTGGCGTTAGGCGCTATCGGCATTTATTTCTCAACGGCAATGCAGCGTACGGTGTCGGCCAATTTACGTGCCTATCTAATGGTATTGGCGCTGATGTTCATTGTGCCGGTTGTTGCAGGTATAGCACTCGATATTCTAGGGCGAATGTTTTTTACTGCCGGAAGCGCCTTGAATTCACCGCTGTTAGAAACAGCCTTTGCCTACGCTAGCGCACTGTTGACCGCAATCAACCCGATAGCCACGGCGCTTTCCACGCAGCAAATATTGATTGAGCGCGAAGTAATCGGTTTTTACCCCTATACCCTTGCCAGCAGCGGCGGCACTATTCCGATGGTTTCGCCGTGGCTGCTTTTTACGCTGATTTATCTGATTTTTGCTGCTACGCTGATCCTGCTCGCTATTCGCCATGCACGCCAACCAGAGCCGGAAGACGAGTAAATCTTCAAAGAACGCCGTCCTCCTGATTTCACGCCACCAAAAATTTGAACGCCCGCCCGAATTTCTACTATCTGGCTGCTGTTCGCGTAAAAGCATAGGATATTTGCGTGAGAACAGTACCGGAGCAATTACACGCAAAAATCGCCGCGCCTGTGCTATTTCTGCGATCAAACAGCTAAAACAACACTCCCATTTGTCCAGATAAGTCGTTCTGAGCGACATGCCGCGCTACAATGGGCAAATTATTACGCTAAACCAATAAAATTCATTTTCAATTGTGAAAGAGATACTAAGGCTTGAATGCTGTCGAACGTTACATTCCAATTATTCACACCATTCGCACCTATAATCCCGGATGGTTTCGTTACGACCTGATTGCCGGATTAAGCATTTTTGCGGTTCTGATACCTTCGGCGATGGCTTATGGTAGTCTTGCGGGAGTACCACCGGTCAATGGTCTGTACGCTGCACTTGTTGGCATGGTTATTTATGCCATCTTTGCCAGCTCTCGCATGCTGGTGGTTGGGCCAGAAGCTACGACTTCGCTGTTAGTTGCCAGTACGATTGCCAGCTTAAGTATTAGTGACCCGGCGCAATATTTGTTGTTTGCCGCAGCTCTGGCGCTGGTTGCCGGTGGATTGATGATCGCCGCGGGATTTTTGCGACTGGGATTCGTGGCAGAATTTTTGTCTGCGCCGGTTCTGATCGGTTTTATGAATGGCGGCGCATTGATCATTATCGGCAGCCAGCTTAGCAAGTTGTTCGGGGTTCAGATCACCAGCGATCAATTTTTTCAGCAAATCTATGAGTTATTTACTAAGCTCGATCAAACTCAGGGGAACACGCTTGCTATTTCGGTGATTGCGATTATCGTCCTGATTTTACTCAGGGCAATTGCGCCAAAACTTCCAGCGGCGCTGATTGTGGTCGGCGGGGCTTTAGTCTTCAGCTTGCTACTCGATCCCGGTGAAAATGGCATCGCTACTGTCGGAGATATTCCGTTAGGTTTGCCGGCTTTCCAACTTCCAACCTTAAATGTGTTCGATTTAATCGCGCTTTTGCCCGGGGCGATCAGTGTGGCTGTGCTGACTGTACCTAACACCGTGCTTACCGCCCGAATTTTTGCTGATAAAGTGAATCAGGAGATTGATCCGAATCAGGAATTGATTGCGGTAGGACTAGCAAACGCCGGAACCGCGTTCTTTCAAGGTTTTCCGATCAGCGGCAGTCAATCCCGTACTGGCCTGAACGCCAGCAGCGGGGCAAAATCACAAATCTCTAGCATCGTATGTGCGGCTGTCCTCGTCGTATTCCTGATCCTTCTTGCCCCTATTCTTGAAGGCCTGCCACTGGCTGTACTTGGCGCGATCATCGTTGTCACTGCGATCAACTTGATTGATATTCGCGGGGTGGTCAAGCTGTTCAGAATACAGTTTTTCGCCGGCATCCTCTCCATAGGCACAACAATAGGGGTACTAACCATCGGCATCATTCCGGCGATTATGGTGGCAGTTATTTTGTCTCTGTTCTACCTGATCAGCCGAATTTACCGCCCGAGCGATGCGGTTCTTGGTCAGCTTGCCGAGGGACAGGTATTTGAAGAAGTAAATACTGAGAACTACATCAACCCGTTTCCCGGGCTGGTGGTTTACCGTTTTGACGCACCGCTATTCTTCGCCAATGTTCAGTATTTTGTGCAGCGCGTGCGGCAGATTGCAGAAAGCCAAACACCGGTGCCGAAAATTCTACTGTTAAACGCTGAAGCCATTACCGGGATAGATGTCACAGCGGGAGATACGCTCAAAAAGCTGCTAGAGGAATTAAGAAACAAGGGAATTGATTTTTACGTTGCCCGCGCCAGCGTGCCGTTTCGCAAAGACCTTGCGAAACTTGAGCTGGACGTGGTGATTGGTCAGGATCACTTCTATTCGTCGGTGCGCAATGCGGTACAAGCATACCTGTCAACGCTGCCAGACACGGGAGAAGCTGCAAAAGAAGTAGATATAAATGCGTAGATTGTAGATGAATAGCGCAGGGACAAAGTAACGACTGCCCCTGCGCCAGTAGTCAAAACGCCCTTACGAACTTACCTGCACTAGATTTACTTCAATATCACTGGTGGGATTGCCGTTCGTGATAACCGGAATGTAGGTGTCGGTGATCCAGAGCAAATTTCCATTCCCGTCGGTGATACGTACCGAGATGCTGTAGCTGTGGCCTTCCTGAATATCGTTTTCAGAATAGGAGACGGTAAACGGAATCGGTACCTGTGCTCCGGCGGGTTGAATAATCTGCTCTCCAATAACAACGCTGGGCGCGTCCATCCGCGAAACATCCTCAATCTGTACCCGAATGAACGCGTCTTCTGGCAGGGCGATGCGCTGGAGGTAGCTTATTGTACCTGTAACCTGCGGTTGGGCGCTGAACAGCAAGCTTCCGCTGTCAACCGGGGCTTCGAGCAGTAGGCCGCTATCTTCAGTAAACGAGTAAACAGATACGTTCGACAACCCTGCAATGAAGTTTTGCTCAAGCGAGCCGGGAGGGCAAGCGACCATAGTCATTGCGCCGAGCATAATCGTAATGCTGCCTTCGGCTTCGCTTGTATACTGCCCGATCACATTGTTGCAATCGGCTCTGGCGAATACTGAGCCATCTTCGTTGAAGGTGATGGTGTAGTTCTGAGGATCGGAAACTTCAAAGGCTTCCGCGCCGCTGGCAAACTGTTCCCACTGCCATGTGACGCCAACGAGCGAAGGGGCAGATTCTTCAGCAGCCTGAGGGCTGAATGCCAGACTGCCGCTGTCCGCCGGTGCTTCCAATAGAAGCCGACCATCATCAGTAAACGAGTAGAGCGAAACAAGAGAAAGCGTAAGGGTAAACACCTGATCGTGTGAACCTTCAGGGCAGGCCATGAGGGTAGATGGCCCCATCATGATTGAAATCGTGCCATCATCATTAGCCGTATACTGCCCGAAAACGTTGTTGCAATCTGCCTGAATATTTACACTGCCATCTTCGTTGAAGGTGATAGTGTAATTTTCCGGGGTGGTCACATCGAAAGCTTCTGCGCCACTGGCAAACTGTTCCCACTGCCATGTGCTGCCAACCAGCGACGGTTGGGTAGGTACTGCTGGTGACACGGTTTCCGGGGTTGCTTCCTGTGCCATGAGCATTCCAACGGACGAGAGCGCAAAAAGCGCACCCATTGAAAGCATCAATTTCCACTGCATATTCTTTCTCCTGATATGGTGGTTAAGCTTACTCCTCATAGGGAGTTTGTTCAGCATAATTCTTCAGGAATATCTCGTCAATGATTGCTTGGTGACGATATACCTTCACTGAGAGCTTGGGTATACAGAATATGGAACTGCGCTACAATCGCTTCAGATATATTGATCGTGAGCGAAAACTATGACCACGCCTGATTTGCTGCTTGCCTACCGTGACCAGTTTCCGATCCTTGCCAGTACTACCTACATGATTAGCAATTCGCTTGGCGCAATGCCGGGGCAGGTTTACGACAGCTTGCAAAGTTACGCGGATGACTGGGCAAAGCTGGGTGTACGTGCGTGGGGCGAAAAATGGTTCGCGCTGAAGGGCAGCGTTGGAGATAGGATTGCTCCGTTGATTGGCGCGCCGCACGGCAGTGTTCTGGTGCATGAAAATGCCAGCATCGCCAACAGCATTCTGATCAGCGGGTTAGATTTTGGCGATCCACACCGCGATAAAGTAGTGGTATGCGATCAGGATTTTCCCTCGGATATCTACACGTTGCGCGCCATGCTGCCAGCGCACGTGGATATCCAAATGGTCAAAAGCCACGATGGTTTAACCGTTGATACAGCTGAGTTAATGGACGCAATTGATGAGCGTACACGGCTGGTTTCGCTGAGCCATGTGCTGTTTCGCAGCGCCTACATAATGCCTGCTGCTGAAATTGTCGCCAGAGCGCATTCTGTGGGGGCGCAGGTGCTGCTCAACGGTTATCACAGCGTCGGCGTGATGCCTGTGGATGTAACCGGCATACAGGTTGATTTTTATATTGGCGGGGTGTTGAAATGGTTGTGCGGCGGGCCGGGTGGAGTATTTATGTATGTGCGTCCCGATTTGCTCAAGACACTGCACCCACGCATTACCGGTTGGTTTGCCCATGCTCATCCTTTTGCGTTCGATATTGAGCATATGGAGCTACGCGAAGACGCCTACCGGCTGGCGAATGGCACGCCAGCGGTTGCAGCGCTATA
>CAZBPB010000149.1:0-7495 GCA_964493565.1 uncultured Pleurocapsa sp.
CTGGCGCAGGCTTTCCGAATCGGTCAGCCAATTGCCGTGAATGACCCTCGCGCCATGCCTGAATACGTAGGTATGCCAGACGCATGGTTTGAAACTTTTGGCAAGCGTCTGCACATGCCTGTACGGGCTGCTGGTGAAGTCATCGGTGTGGTGGTCGTTGGGCGCGCTGCTGATAAATCAGACCTTGGGGATAGCGATATTGAACTGGTACGCACGCTCGCGGCGCAGGTCGCCGTTGCCGTCGAAAATCGGCGTCTGTTTGCCGAAGCGCAGTCTGAGCGTACTACCTTGTTCACCATTCTAGAAACCCTGCCTGCGGGTGTATTGGTGCTTGATCCCGAATCCTTCCGTCCGCTTCAGGCAAACCGTCAAGCCGAGCAGTTGCTAGGGCGTTCTGTGATTGGCGAAGAAGCATTTACGCCTGAAGCATTCAATATCCATCGTTCGGGTACTGATGAGCTGTATCCTGAAGGCGAATTACCGATCTTTCAGGCCGCGCGTTCTGGCTCGCAGGCAATGGGCGACGACGTGACGGTTGTGCTGGAAGACGGTAGCTCGATTGACCTGCTGGTGAACGCCGCTCCCATTCGTGATGCGCGTGGCAACGTCACCGCAGTTGTAGCAGCGTTTGAAGACATTACCGCGCTTCGTGGTCTGGAAAATTCACTGCAAAGCAGCCTGCGTGAAACCATCACCCTGTATGAAACGACTCGTGCGTTCACAGAAGCCGAAGAATCAGATGACGTTCTGGATCAGGCTGTTGCCCAGATGGCGGCGCTGGAACCTGAAGAAATCCTGATTGTGCTCGCTGAAGAGGAATACGACAGTGCGCGTGTCGTTCGTTCGCTGTCAGGCTATACGGGCGATTATCTCTTGCCAGATGACTTACTAAGCGAAAATGAACTGTGTTTGCTTGGCGATATCGCGTCTGATGAATCGCTTAACATGGAAGCCCGTGTAACGTTGCTGGATCGAGGCTATCTGGCGGCGGCAGCTTTACCGCTGGTATCGCGTTCGCGGCGCAACCTGCCATTAGGCTGGATCATTCTGCTATTTAGCACGCCGCAAGCCTTCGATGAACGTGCTGCTTTCCTGACCACGCTGGCAGATACTGCGGCAGTTGCGCTGGATAACCGCAATCTGTTCCGCAGTACCGAAGTGGCGCTTCAAGAAACCGCTTCGCTGTATGGGGCAACTACCGCCATCAGCCGTGCCCGTGACCTGAAAGAACTTGGTGATGCGCTCGAATTGGCGCTTAATTCGCTCCAGCCTGATTTGTTTGCTGCCTATGTCAACCTCGATGGTGAACTGGTTGAGCTATTCAATCAGGATATAGACGCTGCGATGCCCGGCCTCTCCCAATTGATCGAGACGCATGGTATCGTCGGCATATCAAACCCCATATTTATAGACGACCTAAAAGCGCAGGAGGAAGTCAGCGCGTTAGAGCAGGATTTGACGCAGTTGGATGGCGTGCGCGGAATTGGCTTCATTCCCATGCGCGCCGATGGCGTGATTGTGCTCGGCTATCAGGGGGCGCATCGTTTTGATGGTGGTAGCATCCGTTTCCTGAACGCGCTTGCTGATAGCGCCGCTGTTGTGGTCGCCAATATCACCCTACTGGATCAGATTCAAAACACCCTGCAAGAAACCAGTATTCTGTATCAGGCTAGCCGCGCGCTCACCGATGCCGATACGCCCTCCGATGTGCTGCGTATCAGTGTCGAGAATTTGCAGAATGGTGCATTTACGTCTGCATTTATTGCTACCCTCAGTGGTAGAAGCTGGGAGGCTGCCGGCGCTTCAGCCCGTATTGAAGCCACCTCGCAGGCGGTGGAAGAAGATCCCGGCATTTCCATGCAGGGTATGACCCTAACGCCAGATGCTTTCCCGGCATGGAAATTACTAGCGTCCGCGTCGCCGTTGATCATAGGAGACATCGCGGCGTCTGATCTCAGCGAAGAAGAAGCCGCAGCCCTGCAAATCTTTGGCATGCTGTCGGTTGTAGTGCTGCCCATTCGCGCTGGTGGTCGCGCTATCGGTGTGGTCGTGCTCAGTTCGCAGCAGTCGCAGCAGTTTACCGAACGGGATCTACGTATCTTCCGTTCCTTCTCCGAGCAAGCCTCGCTGCGTATTGACGCCGCCCGCCTGTTGCAGCAGACCGAACGCCGCGCTCGCCAACTCGCCACCAATGCTACCGTCAGTCAGATCGCCAGCTCGATCCTTGAGCTAGACATGTTGATGCCGCAGCTCGTGGAAGTGATCAAAACGTCGTTTGGATACGATCACGTGCAAATCTTCCTGATGGACGATGCTGATAAATTTGCCGTTTTACGCGCCAGCACCGGTGAAGCCGGACGTCAACTGCTGGAGTCCGGTCATCGTCTTGAAAAAGGCTCTCGCAGCGTGATCGGTCAGGTCACTTCGCAGGGTAAGCCCATCATCGCCTCCGATACCGCCGACTCGCGTATCATTCACCGCCCGAATCCGCTGCTGCCCTATACCCGCTCAGAAATGGCGCTTCCGCTAATGCTCAAAGGGCAAATCGTCGGCGCGTTGGACGTGCAAAGCGCGCAGGCCAACGCCTTTGATGAAGATGACGTGGCTGTGCTCACCACGCTTGGCGCGCAGATTGCTGTCGCCATCGAAAACGCGCAGTTGTTCGATGAAAGCCGCCAGCGTGCCAATGAAATGGGTTTCCTGTTCACCGTAACCACCGCTGCTGCCGCCGCTGAAAATCTTGATGATGCGCTTGTAAATGTCGCCATTGAACTGCGTAGCTCGCTGGACGCGCTCTCGGTTATCCTGTACCGTCCTGAACGTTACATGGATGCTGAAGAGAACACCATCACCATCTTGCGCCCGGTGGCGCTGGCAGGCAGCGATCAGCCGCTCTCCGAACTTTCCGAGTTCAACCTTGAAGCGGATCAGAATGTGATTGCCGAAGCAGCCCGCAGCGGTCAACCGGTCAACCTGTTTGAACTGAACGATGTGCGTGATTACCTGCCGGTTTCAGAAGCGGCTCGTTCAGCCATCATCGTACCGCTTTACGCTGGCGCTGAATTGATCGGCATCATCGTGGCAGAAGATGAAAAGCCGAACGCCTATGACCACAGCACGCTCACGCTGCTGCTCACACTTTCGGGAACGCTGTCGGCTATCGTGCAAAGTCAGCAGTTGCTGGAACAATTGCAGCGCACTAATGCCCAGCTGCGCGAACTCGACCGTCTTAAGAGCGATTTCCTCGCCAACATGAGCCATGAATTGCGCACGCCGTTGAACTCGATCATCGGCTTCAGCAAAGTCATCCTGAAAGGCATTGACGGCCCACTGACTGAGATGCAGGAGCAAGACCTCTCCACGATTTATAGCAGCGGCGTGCATCTGCTCAATCTGATCAACGACATTCTGGATCAGGCCAAGATCAGCGCTGGCAAGATGGACTTGCAGCTTGATTACTTTGAGATGAAAAATGTGGTGGATGCCGTGCGTTCAATCGGTATCGGGCTGGTCAAGGACAAAGCCATCAATATTGTGGTGGATGTTGCGCCCGGCATGCCCAAAGTGTTCGGTGACGAGTTCCGCACCCGTCAGGTCATGCTCAATCTGGTCTCCAACGCCGCCAAATTCACCCGCGAAGGCGGCATCACCATCCGTACTTATCTTGTGCGCGATCCAGAAACCGAACGCTATATGGTGCGTACCGATGTTAGCGACACCGGTATCGGTATCGCCGAGCAAGACCTGCCGCTGTTGTTTGAAGCCTTCCGTCAGGTTGATTCGTCGCTCACCCGTACTGTCGGCGGCACCGGCTTAGGGTTGCCTATCGCCAAGTCATTGGTCGAAATGATGGGGGGCGACATTCTGGTTGAGTCCAAACTCAACGTTGGCTCAACCTTCAGCATTGTTATGCCCACCCAACCGCTGGAAGCCGAACCGCAGCCGCTGGATGATGATGTGCCGGTACTGGACATGACTGATACGCAAAAGTTCAAGCGTAATCGCGACACACAGGAAGCCTCTGCGCTGCCCGAAAATGCTGGTGTTGACGACACCTCGCGCTTCCCGCAGTCGGCGCGCTCCCGCGATACTATCGAAACCAGCATGATGCCGCCCATGATGTCGCCGATCATGACGGTGAAGCGGCAAATTCTGCTGATCGAAGACAGCCCTGATATGGTGGATCAGTTCCGCCGCGCTTTGCAGCGTGAAGGCTATGAGGTATTCGCTGCCTCTATCCCGCTGGAAGCCGAAGCGATGGCCAGCGGTTTGCATCCAACGCTGATCGTGCTTAGCGCCAGCTTTGGCGATGGCGCGGGTTGGGATATCCTGACGCGCTTGCATGGTCGCGATGACACCGTTGATATTCCTGTCGTGCTCGTCTCCCTCAATGATGATGAGCAGCGCGCGAAAGAGTCAGGCGCATTCGCTTTTGTTCGCCGTCCCTTCATGCCCGAAACGCTGGTCAAAGCGGTGGCCGAAGCCGAGCGTGACAGCCGCACACAGCGCATCTTGATCATTGATGACAATCCTGAAAGTGTTCGTCTCTTACAGGAACTGCTGATGGAGCAGGAAAATTATCGCATTTTCACAGCCGCTAATGGGATGGAAGGTATCTCGTTAGTCGCCCGCCGTCGCCCCGATCTGGTGGTACTTGATCTACGTATGCCGGAGATGGATGGCTTTGATGTCATTCGCGAGTTGCGCGCTAATCCGGAAACCGCGAACATACCGATTCTTGTGGTGACTGCCGAAACCCTGACGGCTGAGGAGCAGATCGAACTCACCAGCTACCGCGTGATCTACAAATCCGACCTTACCAACGGTCATCGTCAGCAGTTGGGTGACGAAGTACGCAATAAGCTCGAACGCGTATAGCCGGTCTCATGGGAGATTATTGGGGCGAGATACATCACGCCCCTCGCTCCAGACATCCCACAGGGAGAGGGCAGGGCTTCTATTCCACCCTTTCCACCGTCACCCGCGCTTCGCCTGCCGTGCCGTTGTAGCCGTTGACCTGCACAAAATATGTGCCGTCAGCAGGCAGTACAACTTCCAACGCAGGGTTCAGCCCGCTCGTGTCGTCAGCACTGGCAAGCAGGTTACCTTCACCGTCCAGCAGCGCTGCCACCGGGTCAAGTTCCGGTGAAATCGCGGTGACTTCTATCCTTATCGTCTCGCCTGCCCGTCCCTGAAAAGCGTAGTTGTGATAGGCATTGGCGGCAATTGTACCGGATGCCTCCAGCAGGGTGATTGCTGCGCCGCGTGAGGTAGGTTCAGGCGCAGCGATTGTGCGTGTCCACGTTAGGCGATAAGCGCCATAGCTTCCTGCATTTTCACCGGTTACGCGCAGTGTATACACCCCCGCTGCCGGAATCGTGATCGCTTCCAGTGTCGCTGATGCTCTGCCGGATGATACCTCTCCAATCATAGCGCCGTTGGGGGCTGCAATCGTCAGCGCAGGCGCAAACCCGCCTGAAAGGGATACCACTTCGGCGCGAATCACATCGCCAGCGTTCAACGGCACAGACCAGATATCGCGCAATCCCCGCTTTTCCAGCACCATATCCATCGGGGTGTTTTCAAACGCTTCTCCGCGCAGCACATCAGTGTGCGAATCGCCTAGCCCCATCGCGATAAAGTAATCGCCGGTTGAATTAGCGTCAGTGGTTACGAATACCGAGTAAATCCCGCCTTCGACGACGCCAACCGCCGGAATCAAGGCATCACCACCGGCATCCCCGCGCGCTGCTTGTTCAAAAACCACTTCGCCCGTCGGGTTCACGAGCTGTACATGCGGCAGGATGCGCGATCCCTGCACTGGCCCTACTGCAATTGTAAACACGTCCCCCGGCTGCGCCTCAAACACATACCGCTGAAAATCATCCGGCGTCTCAATCCGGCCTATTACCGGCGCATGATCTAGCAGAAGTTCGCCATTCGCGGCGGGTCGCGGCGTTACCATTCCAGTCGCAAAGGTTGGCGTGATCGTGGGCATTACCGTAGCCGCCGTTTGCGATTGTTCGCCAAACAACAGCGTCAGCGCGTATGTGCCGGCGCCAGTATCGCCAAATACCTGCGCGTAATAGATACCTTCCTCAGGTAGTCGCACATTTGCCAGCATCGAATTATTGCCAGCACCCGTGTCGTCGTCCATGGCTATGATCCGCCCTGCCGGGTCGTATAGCGCAACCGCCGGGTCTAAATTACCGCTTTCGCCAGAGGCCGTCAGCGTGATGATGCTTCCGGCGTCGCCGTTAAAGCTCCAGATCTCACGGTCAAATGACGAAATCAGATCGCCAGTTACATGCCCGCTGCCATCAAATGCGCCCATGTATGCCCCGAGATCGGCATAAACAGGCGTCGGGGTAATGGTAGGCGTATAGGTTTCCGAAGGCGTAAATGTTGGAGTCGGTGTATCCGTTGGCGTTGGTGTATGAGTGAATGTGAAAGTTGCTGTCGCCGTAAATGTATTCGATGCGGTAAAGGTTGCTGTCGGCGTGAACGTGCTGCTTGCCGTGAATGTCGGTGTAACAGTAGGCGTTGGCGACGGCCTATCGCTGTAGCCAAGCCGCACGTTGTAGGCGATCTTGCCAGTTTCGCCCAGCGATGGTCGCTCGATCAGCAGCGAATATGCGCCCGTCTCTGGGAGCGGCAGTTGCACACTTTCCCCCGATGCTAGTACCTGATCGGCGGCATTCATCAGCGAAATAACCAGCGGTGATGACATATTCGTAACATGTATCTGAATCGCATCCCCCGCGCTGCCTGAAAGCAGCCACCGCCGCCCCGTTTCGCCCGCTTGCAGCGCATCATCATAGGTTATCCATGCTTCAAGAATGCGAGTTTCTACAGGTGGGGCTGAAGGTGGCGCAGGTCCTGATGAGCATGCGCTTAAAATTGCCGTGATCAGGCAAATGCTCAGTAAAAATATCTTTACCGGGAAATGCGCGGTTATGTATGAACGCCCTTCAGAGCGTCCGTTAATCATTAAATGCAAGGCGTGTTTTCCACAGAGTCGAGATACGACGGGCAAATTCTAGCGCCTTCAAGCTGGTTCTGCCTCAATCAACGCTGTGCCATTCGCGAGCAGCATCATGCTCAAGATCGAAAACCCTGTTGTCTCCAGCAGTTCGCGGTATTCTGGCTCGGTGCGTCCGCGCAAGTCGGCGGTTTCCGGCATATCATCCTCTGCCAGCACAATATCCAGCAGCACCAACCGCGTGCCGCCGTGCATTGCCTTATGCACCGATTGCAAAATGCCCTGCGCCCAATCGCCCTCCCAATCGCCTAGGACGTGTTCCAGTAAATACAGGTCGCCGCCCGATGGCACTTGCTCGAAGAAATCGCCGCCTACCGGCACCAATCGCCCGTCTAAGTGGCTGAAATTGGTCAGCGAGCTTTCCACAACATCCGGCAGATCAAACAGAATCCCGCGCATGTGCGGATAGGTTTCCAGAAGCGTCACCAGCGTATCGCCGCTGCCGCCGCCGCT
>CAZBPB010000149.1:7505-8783 GCA_964493565.1 uncultured Pleurocapsa sp.
CCCGAGATCAGGACGTCTGCCCCCTGGGCCGGGCCGCCGCCCACATCCACCACCCGACGGTAGGGCGAAAGGTCAATGAGTGTGAGTAGGGGGTGACTCGAGTCTGCCATTCTGTTCACCTCTCTAGCTTGCAGTCGGCGGTGAAATTCAGGGTGATGCTGGTTCCCTGAATCATGAAACTATACCCGTTTTCGTCGTAACGTATGACCGCCACCGCGTCTTCCGGCGCGCCGCGTTCAATCGCTTCTGCCCACAGATCGGCAAAGTCGCAAACCGGTGCTGGAATAGCATCATCCGGCACATCGGGTCGCGGATCATGAATGTTGCGATCCATTCCCAACGTCAAATAAGTGTACGTAGTACGCGAGCCGCCGCTGCTGATACTCCGGTTATAAAGCTGCCATGGCGGCTCAATCTCAATGTCCACAGGCTGATAGAGCACGCCTTCTTCCGAACCGTCCGCGCCAACTGGTCGGTTAGTGCTGTCCTCGATCACATTGTAAAAGCCATAGGTTGCGTGTGGGCGATAATCAACATACATGTCCAGCGTGCCATCCGCTTTCACGTAATAGACGGTCATCCCGGTAAAGACGGGGTTTTCTCCGGCATAAGCGGCGATCTCCCCAAAATACGCCACGGGATCAAAGTGTGCGTAATCGCCGCCCGGTAAGGGGCGCGCCTCCGCCATAAACCATGTGGTCACGAACAAACAACCGCCGCAGAACAGCACAATTCCCAGAAGGATCGGCAGCAGAATACATCCAATGCGCAAGCATCCCGGCATTTTCCGCTGTAACTGTATCGGGTTGCTTGAAACATAAACGTCATATGGCTGGTTCTGCGGCATAGAATTTCCTACACTGTCAAATCCCACGCTGCCAGATCAGCCATAAAATGATGTGCCGTCAAATCCAGATGGATCGGCGTCAGGCTGGCATAGCCATGATGAATCGCCCATACATCTGTAGCCTCATGCTGAAATTCGCCAATCGGTTCCGGCCCTTGAATGCGTAGAATATTTCCGTTGCGATGTAGCTCATCACGATAAATGCGAACGCCCTGCCGCGTCAGTCGCAGCCCGTTTACACGCGGAATATTCGGGATATTCAGGTTCAAAATTGTCAGCAGTGGAAGCGGTTTTTGCAGCGCAGCCTTGACTACCTCAACCGCCACACGCGCCGCCTCCGCATAATTTTCAACATGGTCTGCGTCGCGGTAATCCAGTGAAACGGCTACTGCTGGCGCGCCGTTAATTGCCGACTCTAAGGCTGCGGTCAC
>CAZBPB010000150.1:0-7054 GCA_964493565.1 uncultured Pleurocapsa sp.
GCCCGTGAGGTCCTGCCGGCGCTCCGTGCCGGCCAATCTTCGCCGCCGCCGCGAGTATTTCATCATCGCGCATACCCGGTTCGGTACCCGGCACCACCGGCACACCATATTTCTTCACCGCTTCACGCGCAGACTGTTTATCGCCCATCGTGGCAATCGCGGAAGGTGGCGGGCCAATGAAAATAATCCCTTCATCTGCAACTGCTTGCGCAAACCATTCGCGCTCGCTTAAAAAACCATAGCCGGGATGGATAGCATCCGCGTCGGTTTTCTTTGCCGCTTCGATGATCTTTTCGCCAACCAGATAGCTTTCACGCGGCGGTGGCGGGCCGATATGTACGGCTTCGTCGGCATAGCGCACATGCAGGCTGGCACGATCTGCATCGGAATACACGGCAACCGTCTTGATGCCCAGATCGCGGCAGGCACGAATAACCCGCACCGCTATTTCGCCGCGATTGGCGATCAACACTTTCTTGATTGAAGTTTGCGATTGTTCGCTGCTGCTCATAATTCTCTCTCCGCCCTACAGGGGAATATTGCCGTGTTTCTTGGGCGGATTGCTATCGCGCTTGTTCTGAAACACTTCAAGTCCGTTAATCAGGCGCGAACGGGTTTCGCGTGGCTCGATCACATCATCCACAAAGCCGCGTTCGGCGGCAATATACGGGTTAGCGAGATGCTCACGATACTCCGCGGCAAGCTGCGCTTTCAAGGCAGCGGGATCATCTGCATCCTTCAAATCGCGTCGGTAAATGATTTCCACAGCGCCCTCTGGCCCCATCACTGCAATTTCTGCAGTCGGCCAGGCCAGATTCAAATCGCCGCGAATATGTTTACTGCTCATTACGCAGTAGGCACCACCATAACTCTTACGCACCGTCACCGTCAGCTTCGGAACAGTGGCTTCGCAGTAGGCATAAAGCAGTTTTGCGCCAGACATAATGATGCCGTTATGTTCCTGCGCGGTGCCGGGCAAGTAGCCGGGCACATCCACGAAGGTGATGATCGGAATATTGAAACAGTCGCAGAAACGGATGAAACGCCCGGCCTTCTCGCTGGCTTTGATGTCTAGCACACCTGCCAGCACCATCGGCTGGTTGGCAACAATGCCCACACTGTGACCACCTAAACGGGCAAAGCCAACCACGATATTGGCGGCGTACTCCGGTTGAATTTCGTAGAACACGCCATCATCAACCACGCGATTGACAATTTCCTTGATATCGTATGGCTTATTCGGGCTGTCTGGAATGATGCTGTCCAGTTCGATATCGGCGCGCAGCGGATCGTCTTTGGATGCCTGAAACGGCGGATCTTCCATGTTATTCTGCGGCAGGTAGGTAAGCATTTCGCGCACAAGCAGCAGGGTCTGGGTTTCGTTTTCGCCAACGACGTGGCATACGCCGCTCTTGGTAGCATGAACGGATGCACCGCCTAATTCTTCAAAAGTTACATCTTCGTGCGTCACCTGCTTGACCACATCCGGCCCGGTGATGAACATGTAGCTGGTTTCATTGACCATGAAGATGAAATCTGTCAGCGCGGGGCTGTACACCGAGCCACCTGCACACGGCCCCATGATTACACTGATTTGTGGAATCACGCCGCTGGCAAGGGTGTTGCGCAGGAAAATATCGGCATAGCCGCCAAGGCTAACCACGCCTTCCTGAATACGTGCGCCGCCGCTGTCATTCAAGCCGATAAGCGGCGCGCCGGTGCGGGTTGCCATTTCCATGACTTTACAAATTTTCTCGGCGTGTACTTCACTCAGGCTGCCGCCCATCACCGTGAAATCCTGTGAAAACACATAGACAAGGCGACCGTTGATGGTGCCCCATCCTGTAACCACGCTGTCGCCAGGATATTTCTGATTTTCAAGCCCAAAACTACTGGAACGATGTTTCACAAACGCATCAAGTTCGCGGAAAGTGCCGGGATCAAGCAAAATATCCAGGCGTTCACGAGCCGTGTTACGTCCAGCATCATGTTGACGGTTAATCCGTTCTTCACCACCGCCCAATTGAGCCTGACGGCGCAGTTCGCGAAGTTCTTCAATTCTGGGGTCAAGACCCATTTTTCGTCCTTATCACAGGCTTTTTACAGTGTTGTGAGGCAAATTATAACGCCGTGAAAGCCTAAATCATGATTGCGAAATCGTCAATAAGAGAGGAAGTTCATGCGTTCCAATAAAATCATTGAACTCTGGCGCGCTAAACAAACCATCGTGAACGGATGGCTGACTATTCCCAGCCCGCTGACTGCCGAAATTCTAGCGCATGAAGGTTTCGACTCGCTCCTCATAGATATGCAGCATGGGCTGATCGGGTTTGAAACCGCGGTGAGCATGTTGCAAGCCATCTCTACTACTAACACCGTTCCACTGATTAGGGTTTCGTGGAACGATCCGGGATTGCTGATGCGCGCGCTGGATGCCGGCGCTTATGGCGTAATTTGCCCGATGGTTAGCACCCGCGCACAAACTGAAGCATTTGTGAGCGCCTGCCGCTATCCACCACTAGGCACGCGCAGTTATGGCCCCGCGCGTGGTCTTGTCTATGGTGGCGCGGATTATGTAGATCGTGCTAATGACACGGTGCTGACTATCGCATTGATTGAAACGAAAGAAGCAATTGAGAATCTTGAAGAAATCGCCTCGGTAAAGGGCTTAAACGGGCTTTACGTTGGCCCATCTGATCTGAGTTATAGCCTCGGCCTTGCCCGACGAGCAGACTTTGACGATCCACAACTGATCGCGGCAACCGACCGGGTTCTAGAAATTGCAGCCAGATATGATTTACTGACAGGGGTACAGGCGGGTAGTGCCGAAAACGCCATCCGGCAGGCATCACGCGGCTTCAATCTGGTGACACCGCTAACTGACATGGCTGTTTTGCAGATGAGAACGCGCGAATTGGTGGCGCAAGTGCGCGATAATCTGAGATGAAATGCTCATATCGCTGCCCACAACATCATAAATTTTCACAGATCGAGCCGCCTTTATGTTCAGCATTAGCCTACAGACATATACTAAAGTAAGAGGGAGGGATAGGAGCTTTTTCAATGGCTTTCATCAAATCACATTGGCGCGCGCTGTTCATCAGTCTGGGTGCATTCGCCGCAGTTTTCGCGTTCACGGCGTATTTATTCATCAATGGCTACATGGCGGGTTTCATGCTTGATGAGCAGTGGATTTCGCGGGATGAATTTTATGATCGCGCTTACCACCCTGAGAAATATGATGACCGTTCTATTGGCTGTTACAGCCATTGGAACGGGCTATTTATGGTCAATCACTGCTTCTCTGACGACGCCGCTCTGAGCACATTTATAGATAGTTTAGAAGCATAGCCTAAACCATTTCGAATCGAATCAAAAAGGGCGTTCTGCTAAGCACGAACGCCCTTTTTATTTCTTTAGTTATCAGGTTTAGCTCAAGTGCGGCTGAATCTGGCTGACGATACGATCTTTTGCCTGATAGCCGGTAATCCGCACCACTGGTTGGCCGCCCTTAAATAGTATCAGCGTGGGAATGCTCATGATGCCGTACTGTATCGGAACGTCAGGGTGGGCATCGGTATCCATTGCCACCACCTTAAGCTTGCCGGATTGTTCGTTAGCAATCTGCTCGACAATCGGTTCAATCATCTTACACGGGCTGCACCATTCAGCCCAGAAATCAACCAGCACCGGCTGGCTGGAACCTAGCACATCGTTCTGAAAACTTTCAGTTGTAACTTCAATAAATTTTGCCGCCATGAGCGTCACCTACTCCCTTGCCTTATGCTTTGACGTCACCTGCTACGCATGGTATATTACCATTGAAGCTTAGCTCAAAACATCACCCAATTCATCAAGGTGAACCCCACTTTACGGGTTGTTTTGAGAACTGTGAACTATGACACTAGACGAAACAGAACTCCCCAGTCTTACCCACCGGCAAGAAGAAATTCTCGGCTTGATCATCAGAGCCTATTCACAAACGCCCGAACCTGTCAGCTCAAAATATCTGGTTGATTCTTTTGTGCTGCATGTCAGCAGTGCCACCATTCGTAACGAGATGATGGTGCTGGAAGAGTTAGGCTTAATCACCGCGCCGCATACCTCTGCCGGTCGCGTACCCACTGAAACCGGTTATCGCTATTTTGTACAAAACCTGCTGCAATCCAGCGATTTAAGCCATGATGACGAAACACGCATCAACGCCCGATTGCAGAATGCGCCGATTGCCACTGAAGCATGGTTGAGCGCGGTCGCTACTGCGCTTTCCCGCGCCACGCAAACCGCCGCGCTGGTCACGCCGCCTGCCGCTGAAACCAGCCGCTTCAAGCATCTGGAACTGATCTCGATTCAGGGACGGCTGGCACTGTTAGTACTCGTCCTCAATCAAGGCGCGGTGGTACAGCAGATGCTAACGCTTGCAGAGCCAGTGCCACAGCAGCGCCTCAGCGAATGCGCCATCTGCCGATGAAGTGCGTTTACGCTGCGCGCAATTGCCGCTGCTGGAACACGAAATTGCCGAACTTTGCCGCGATATTATGATCCGGCAAACCTCTGAGCCAGCGCGGATGGTTTATCGCGACGGACTCACCGATCTCATCACTGCGTTTAACCACAGCCGTGGCGCGCAGCAAGCGGTGCGTGTGGTTGAAGAACGCGAGTTTCTTAGCGACATTTTGAATGATGTGCTGTTCTCAAAGAACAGGGCTGTGCAGGTGGTAATTGCTGGAAACGGACGGTGGGAAGAGTTGAGCCATCTGACCATGATCCTCAGCCGTTACGGAATCCCCGGTCAGGCCAGCGGCGCCGTCGGCGTGGTCGGCCCTACCAATCTGAATTATGGACGGGCGATCAGCGCGGTGAACTATATTTCTGGCATTATGAGTTCGATGCTCACTACCGCGATGGATGTTGATGTCAATTCAAGCGGTATTTCAGAATCTACTTCACAGAACGAAGCTGACGACATAATGGATATTTAGTGTTAATCGCTGGAAGGCAGCGAAGGCACTGCTTGAGGAAGCACGCCCTTGCCTAATTGAATCGGTGCTGGCAGATTATTGATCCCCATATAACGTACAAGAGTGATCAATTCAGTTTGATCGCGTATATAACCGGTCAAATCCTTCAGCAAGCGGAAGTTCACTTCGGGGCGCGCAGTAATCAGGGTAATAAACTGATCACGAGAGAGGGAATACAACACCGAATCCTCGGTGGCTGTGATAGTCATGGGATGTGGTTTGAGGTCAATCAAACTCAGCTCGCCAAAAGTGTCACCAGTAGTATAGAAAGCCACAATCGTTTCAATGCCGGCAGCATCCTGCACGTGGGCGGAAAACTCGCCGCTTGCCACAATAAAGAGGCGGCTGCTAAATTGGCCCTGAACCTCGATGTTTTCTCCAGCCGCTACTGCCATCCGATCCAACAGCAAACTCAGATCATCCAGTTCAGCCGATGAAAGCGAATTAAATAACGGCGATTCATCCAGCACCTGCCTCCGCTGAAGTAAGTCCTCATTCGAAAGCCCGTGCTGCCGCTCGCCCATACTTACAAGCGCCTGCATAAAAGGCTCGGTGGTCATTCCAAGTTCTTTACTCAGCGCAATCCATGAATTATCCTCCGATGAAGGCAGCACTACTCGCACGATCATTCGCAGGTAGAAACCCATCTCCCGGTTCAAAGCCGCTAGCTGCCGGGTAAGCTCAACATCCTGTTCATGCAATTTCTCATAAAACACACCCCGCTCATTGAGGGCGATCTTACGCGTGAGAATTGCCTTTTCGCCTCGAAGACGAACGTATTCATTCAGCATCGTCAGTTGATGTTCATCAAGTCCAATTTTTTGCTTGGCGAGCAAATCGGCAAATAATCTGGGGTTCACGACGGCCATCCGTTCCCCCGCAGGCACACCCTCTTGCTGCAGTTGGTTTTCTATCCAATCACGCTCGGCATTCATCGCCAGCGTGATCGTGAACAGAAAAATCGCCAATCCCGACAAGCCGAAGGCGACGGCGATTGCCACCATTGATATGCCATCAGTATAAAAAACAATGTGGTTATACATGGCGTGAATAGCGATTGCTGCCAGTAAGGCAAGCGCCGTGCGCAACTGCAGCACATGGCGACTGCGGTAGTAGTTGCTCCCCAGTGTTGCCCCGACCATACCCGTTGTCATACCATGCAGCAGGTTAGTGGAAAGCACCCGCGCAAGCGCCGTTTCAAATGCAGTACCCGGTGGGGCAATCGAAATGTAAATCAAATTCTCCACGATGGAAAAGCCGATGCCGATAGCAAAGCCGTATTCCGCGCCATCAACAACAGACCGGATATAAAGTCTCCGGGCCAGTACAATCAGGCAGGACGCTTTGAGAAGCTCTTCAAGAATTGGCGCAACGACCAGCACGACCTGATTGATAGTGAAGATACGCGTATTCACCAGAAGGTTCAAAATGACATACGCAATCGCGAACGCAGCAATGCCCCAGATAAAGGAGATTGTTAGAAGATTTCGCCTCTTCCGTGTACGTACGTCTAATGAAGAAATTAGGTAGAGAAATAGCAGTGGAATAGCCACCGCCAGCAGCGTTGCTAAGATCATCCCGATAAGAACCGTTTCGTTGTCGGTTACAATTATTGCACACGTTTAACTAAAGTTTTGGCGAGTTGGACGAAAAAAGCGTGAAAAATAAACTGAATTCAATGCGACTGCTGGAGCAGCACAAAATTCCATACGAGGTTGTCGAGTTTCCAGATGTACTGCGCGACGCTGAAGAAATTGCCGAAGCTCTGGGAACGCTGCCGGATGTTGTCTACAAAACACTGGTTGTTGAACCTGAACAGGGCGGCAAGCCGATCCTTGTGATGCTTGCGGCAGATCGGCAGCTAGATTTGAAAAAAGCTGCCGCCGCCGCAGGTCATAAAAAAGTACATATGGCAGCACACAAGGATGCCGAAACAATGACCGGATTGAAGGTCGGCGGCATTGGCGCGCTGGCGCTGACCCATAAAAACTGGATGGTGCTGCTGGATCAACCGGCGATAACTCATCAGCATA
>CAZBPB010000150.1:7081-8756 GCA_964493565.1 uncultured Pleurocapsa sp.
TGGATTTGCGGGTTCCGGTACAGGCGCTTATGCAGCTTACCCGTGCGCGCATTGCTGAAATCAGCCGTGCAGCTTCAAGCGACGATGACACTTCTCAAGGCTGAGTTCGTCCGCTCACTTGCCATAGAGCAAGGGTTTGACCGCATCGGCATTATCCGGGCGCAACCTTCGCCAACATTAGACGCTTACGAGCGCTGGGTTGCCGCCGAAATGTTTGCCGGAATGGGATATATGGCGCGGCCTGACCGCCTTGCGCGACGGCGCGACTTAAACATAGTGCTGCCCGGCATACAAACCATGCTGGTTGTGGCTGTGGATTATCGCACCCTCATTCCTGCGTCTACCCTCAACGATCCGACGCGTGGACGAATCGCCGCTTACGCATGGGGCAGCGACTATCATGAAGTAATCGGCAATCGTCTCAAATTGCTTGCAGAACAACTGGCTGCTAAGACCGGCTGTGAAGCGCGCTGGTATGTTGATACTGGCGCACTTCTAGAGCGGAGTCACGGTCAGGAAGCCGGGCTTGGTTTCGCTGGCAAAAACACCATGCTGATACACCCACGCTATGGCAGTATGTTCTTTCTTGGGGAACTGCTCCTTAATACTGAGGTGGACGACTATGACGCGCCCTTCCCCCGCCAGAACATGTGCGGCACTTGCAACCGCTGTCTACATGCCTGCCCGACCAATGCTTTTCCACAGCCGTTTGTGTTAGATGCGCGGCTGTGTATCAGTTATTGGACAATTGAGCACAAAGGGGAAATCACGCCGGAACTCCGCGATAAGTTCGGAAACTGGATTTTTGGCTGCGATATCTGCAACGACGTATGCCCATTCCAGCGGTTTGCCCCGCAAACACGCGAAGCCGCGTTTTTACCTGTAAATATTGACCGCGCTGCGCCGCCGTTAGCAACGGTGCTGGCACTGGATGATGCTGCCTTCAAGGGGCTTTATGGTGGTTCACCGCTAGAGCGCACCGGGACTGAACGGTTGGTGCGAAATGCCTGTGTTGCTGCGGGAAATTCTGGCAATCGCGCCTTGATTCCAGCGTTGGAAAAGTTACGGATAAACGGAAGCGCCCTGATTCAGCCTCATGCTAGCTGGGCGCTTGAGAGATTGGCTTGATCCACCAAGTATAGAACTTTGCGCATAGGCTGATGTCGCCTGTAAATTACACTGCGGCGTTGATCAATTGAAGCGCTTCTGTTCCTTCTGACCTAGCCTACCTATAATCATCCGGCCTGTGGGTGAAGATTTTGCGGCTTATAGCGCACGCGATGAATGCGGTTTACCTGCACCCGTTCCAATTCGCCCCGCGCTTCCATATCCAGCTTGACCGAAAACGTATACCACTGCACCGGCCCTTTGAAATCTGAGGGAAGATGTGTCCTTACTCCATCAAACAGCTCGATCATGGAGGCAGGGCCATGCTCTTTCAATGTGGCAACAATCGCATCGTGGATTGACTGATATTTCACCCGATCAATCTCCGCCGCGCCACCTGTACCCGGAAATACCGCCGTTATACTGGTCATCATCTCATATTACCGGCTATTTCTGAACACTTGTTCTAATTCTATCATAGAAATACTGAACAATGCAAGCATAAACCACACCTGGGAGTGGGGAACATCAGGGATATACAAAATTAATGAGGGGAGCGGGGTACTTG
>CAZBPB010000151.1:0-2013 GCA_964493565.1 uncultured Pleurocapsa sp.
CGTTTTGCGCGCGAACATCCGGCGAATGGCCAGAATGCTCCGTACCGTTGCGCGCATCGTTTCAAGGCTGCGATGCGATTCCATTAAGCGATCAAGTTTCCCCAGTCGCGGTGCAGGTAGGCGATGCGCTAAACTGCGCCACCATCCGTGAATGCTGGTTTCAGCACTTGCGCTCCAGGCTAGAACCCGCGCTAGTTCATCCAATTCTTCAACGAATGACTCATCATCCTCAAGAGTTTCCAGATATTGCATGATCCGGCGTGCCGCGCCTCTGGCAATCTGATCATCGCGTTGTTTTTCGGCAAATTCCAGCATTTTCCAGGGAATAATGCCATTAACATGCAAATCTGGTGTCTGAATGAGTTGGGCTGCCTGTGCTGTCAGCGGAAGCATATCTGGCGACCAGCCGCGAGCGTCAACAAGCATAATATCTAGATCAAGTTGCTGCTGGGGCGTTAATTCGCCCGTCATGGTCAATGGCGCAGAGAGGGCGAGAATATCCCCTGCCGATCTTCCACTGCGTTGGAGGGCGGTCGCAAGTAGGATAGTCCGGTTATTGCGCTCTGAAAGTCGTTTGACCAGCGGCGGCAGTAATTCATCACGATGTTCTTTCAAAACAGTCGCGATCAAATTGATGATCATGTCGTCGGTCAATACGCTGAACAGCACATCATCACTGAGTGCCGTCTTGAACCCCTGCGGATCGCGCTTGCTAAGTAACTGCAAAATCCCTTGTGCCAGCAAGGCATCCTGATGAGCGCGAGGCGTGGCGGCGGCGATGCCTTCCCGCAAAATATCCCCTAGTTGGAATTGTGTTGGCTCGCGAGAGATCAGCTTTAGCCAGTTCAGGATGGTATTAGCGTCGCCCTCGTCAATGGCAACTTTAAGCGCCTCATTTGCCGAACGATGCAGCCATTCGCGCCATCTTTCATCTTCTACGGTCGGGTCGGCGTTCAAGTGTGCGCGCGCAACGGCATACAGCGCATCTGGCTCAAGACGCAGCGCCTCTTCAAGATCAGGCAGCAGGGCTGCGTAGGTTCCGGAATCCTGTGTCATTGCCTGTGTTATTTCCAACGTTGCTTTTGGGTCGCGCTCGGTTAATGCGCGTTGCAAGTTTCCCCGCAGTATGGCGATCTGTTCTTCAACTGTGGGCTGTGCCTCCGGCTTTTCAGCAAGAGGTTGCGAATTTTCCCCACTCATCCCATCGTCTCATTTCGTCCAAAGCAAGGTTGGATTGTATCACACGCAGTCGGTGGTTTACTGTGAAGCGCTGCCAGAGGGCTGAATCGTGGGTGAAGCTGTAATGCCTTCGCGGCGTAATCGGCGCAAAAATTCTACGCTTTGTAACCGGCGTTCCAATAAGTAGGTCAAGTAACCATTCATCAGACGTTCAGCGTCATCAAGGAGGCCGATTGGAAATCCCGTTTCCCGAACTGCCTCATACTTGCTGCGCTGTAACAATCGCAGCAGCTTCAGCGTTTGCATAGGAATAGGCACCGTTGTGCCTGCAAAGGCGGGGGCATGCTGCGGACAAATCACGCCGCCTTCACTGTAGCTGAAAACCTGATCCTGTGGCTGCAGCGGTTCGCCGCCAGCGGCGCATAGTAACAATTCCGGACGAAAGCCGGATACATCCAGCAAATGTACTTCAAAATAGCGAACGGCTAGCCGGGGGTCTGCTTCCTGATCTATGCGTTCAAGCGTACTGTTGGTCAGGTTGAAAAGGCGGTTGGTATCATCTTCGCCGGGGCTGGTGAATCGATCCACTAATTCAGCGCAATAGGCAGCGTAAGCGCCGCGCGTCAGGTTTTCGCGTAGAGCATTGAAGGGCAGGGTCATCTCAGCCTGCGCTACGACGCCGAGTTCGCGCCCTGTGTGGATCAACATTTCGGCGCATGTGAAGAGTTCAACATGCCCCATTTTCTGGCTGGTCAGTTTTCGCGCGCCTTTGGCGATCACGTCCTGTTTACCATGAGCGGGCGTCAGAATAGTGAGCAAGCGGTCAGCTTCGCC
>CAZBPB010000151.1:2040-2455 GCA_964493565.1 uncultured Pleurocapsa sp.
ATAGCCGCTGTTCTAAACGAGTGTTCAGTTCGCGCCATCTGCAGGTATATCTAAGCTATCATGCGTGAAATTCAAAGGCAGTAATGCAGCGAGGGTAGTATCATGCGTAATGCTGCCTTTAAGCGTGACGAGCAGCACCCGAACATCAACGCCGAACTCAGACAGCATCTGGCGGCAAATGCCACAGGGACTGCCACCATCGCGGGTAGCAACTACCAGCGTCTTAAATTGCCGCGCGCCTTCACTCACCGCTTTGACCAGTGCCGTGCGCTCAGCGCAAATCGAGGCGGGGTAAGATGCGTTTTCAATGTTGCAGCCGGTGAAGACACGTCCATCCACAGTTTGCAGCGCCGCCCCAACCGGGTAATGGGAATAGGGGATATGGGCATGTTCGGTGGCTCGAATTGCCGCTTCT
>CAZBPB010000151.1:2465-8693 GCA_964493565.1 uncultured Pleurocapsa sp.
ATGGCTGTAAGTAAGGATCGGTAGGCTGGTTCATATTAGGTTGTTGGGGGTAGCTGGTGTCCCGGCCAAATTGTTTCAATATAATCATACTGGATCAAGAGTGTTTCTTGTACAAGCTCGCCAGAACCAGTGTCAAAATCGGTATATGAAACCTCACTAATCCACGCGCCTTTAAGTCGCCAACGTCGCGTTTCTACGCCTTCATCCGTTGCGATGATTTCCAGCACGCGCACCGGGCGCACAATATCATCCTTCGCTTCAGCCGTTTCTCTTAGCCAGCGGTTAAAAGGCAGTTCAGAATCGTACTGCACCATTTTGGCAAGCTTGATCGGCTCGTGCATTAACTTACGCAGTGAAGGTTTGACATCCAGTTTGAAGGGGGTTAGCCCAGACACACGGAAAATACCCTGCGTTGGTTGACCGTCAATCTCTACTGAAAATTCGTTTGCGCTCAGGCTGTCTACTGCCTGAACGACATCCTGCGCATCGTTCATGGGTTCACCTCAAAAGAAATCACTTGCGCCTTTGCGGAATGACCTATTTTACCCGATTCATCTATGTTTCGCTCTGTCTCTATATTCGGGGAGTGGTGAAATAGCAGGATATGACCTTGACCTCACCCCTGCTACGCTGCGCTTGGCTTCCCCTCTCCGTGCACGGAGAGGGGATTGAGGGGTGAGGTTATCATCAGGCAATATCCTCGAAAGTCCTCACTCCTATATTCTGTTCTCCTCATGAACCGCCGCTTGCGCCTCTTGCAGATAAATAAAACAAGCGGAGCACTTATACTGCCCCGCTTGTGAACTTACAGTTCAGGGTAAGGTATATATTGCCTTACCCTGATTGACTCAGGTGATTACGTTCCCATCACCCCGCCCAACGTGAGGCAGGCAAGGCATTGACCTCCGGGACGTACGATAGCAAATCCAGCTTGTGGGTCTTCATTGTAGACCGTGAAGTCCACGTTGAAGACGATCATCATGCGAATACGACCGGTCTGACGGGAAAGCGATGCCGCCTGTGCCAGCCACTCGGCCTGTTCCTGAACACTGGTGTTTGCCGCCCAGGCAAAAGCCGGGGGCAGCGGGCCAAGGCCTTCACCCGACAGATAACCCAGTTCGGTGAAGCACAACATCTTATTCGGGAAAACACTGGCGTAGAGGTTCACCATCGTCGGGAAGTAACGGGTGTAATGGTTTGGATTACCGCGCGGGTCACCGCTGGTTGCCGTAGGCGGTACTACGCCTTCATTGTAGTGAATGCCGATGCAATCTGCGTAATTGCCGGCGCCCGCCTGTGCCATACCACGAATGAAAGCGTCGTCATCACAGCCGTTAGCCGTGCATTGACCGCCGAAGAAGCCGGTGGGGGCGGGTGCGCCGCTAACGACCAGTACGTTGGCATTACGGCTCTTGATGGCGTTGAAGGAGGCGGCCAACATTTGCGTGTAGGTCGCAGGGTTAATTCGTCCTGCTGGCCACTCACGATCAATATTCTGCTCGTTCCACACCTCAATCGCATCCGGGCCGAGAGCTGCTACGCCACCAAGATAGTTGGCGAAGTCTGCAATGTAGCCATTCATATCCGCGCCAAGCTGATCGCGGTTGCCGATGACGCTGAGCAGAACTCTAAAACCACGGCTGCGGGCTGCATCAATTGCGCCCTGCGCGCTGCTAGGGTTATCCCCACGATTATGCCGTACCTGAATCTTTGCCCAGGTCATACCGGCAGATCGCATTAAGTCAGGATAGGCGAAGCTTTGTACCTGACCGCCCAGCTCAAAACCAACGCCGCCCGGCGGCGGGCCTGAGGTTGGTGGAATCTGCGTAGCCGTAGGCTGACCGGGAACGGTTGGCGCTGCTGTAGGAGCCGGGCCACTTCCCGGAATAATCAACCTTTGACCGACGAAAATTAGGTTCGGGTTGACGATACCGTTCGCCTGGGCAATCGCCGACACAGTTGTATTGAAGCGGCGGGCGATGCTGTTGAGCGTGTCACCGGGCTGCACGATATAGGTCGTCTGAACCGGCGGGGTTGTTGGTGGAACTGTTGTGGGTGGTACGCCTGTAGGGGGTACGCCTGTGGGCGGTACACCGGTAGGCTGTCCGGGTGGGCAGGTTGGGATGATCAAGCGTTGCCCCGGATAGATAATGTTCGGATTTGTGATACCGTTGGCCTGAACGATTGCCGATACTGTGGTATTGAAGCGACGTGCGATGGCTGCAAGGTAGTCGCCCGGCGCAACAATATATTCAGTAGTGCCGCATGCCGGTGGTGTTGCTGGCGGCGGCGTTGGTGCTGGACCAGTCGGAATAATCAGTGTTTGACCGGCGAAAATTAAGTTGGGGTTCGGAATATTATTCGCCTGTGTAAGCGCCGCTACAGTTGTATTAAACCGAACAGCGATGCTGAACAGGGTATCACCCCATTGCACCACATAAGTTTGCTGCTGTGCTGCCGGGCTGGCGCTCACGGCTACGAGCGGCACTACTGCCAGCATCATCAGCGCGCAGATTAGGACAATGATACGTCTCATGTGTTATGACTCCTTAGTAAATAGACGCAGCCCGTACTGGCGATACCTGCTTACGAATACACCGGGATTAGAAGCACTTGCCCCGGGAATATCAAACTTGGATGCGGAATATTGTTGTATGACAGAATAGCGTTGACCGTGGTTCCAAAGCGTAATGCAATTGCGGTCAGATTATCTCCCCGCTGTACTACATAGGTATATATAACCGGCTGGCGCGGAATCACCAGCACCTGTCCAACGTAAATTCGATTCGGGTTTGAAATATTATTTGCCGCGCTGATGGCTTGAACGGTTGTGCCATAGCTAGTCGCAATTCTTGCCAGTGTATCCCCCGGTCTTACGACATGAGTGGTATTGCCTGATGGGGGTGGCTGTGGTGGCGGCGGCTGTGGCGGTGGTATTGGTTGTGTTGGGGCTGGAATCCTGAGTACTTGTCCTACAAAAATCAGGTTCGGGTTATTGATTCCGTTAGCTGAGGCAATGGCTTGAACGCTTATACCGTATAGCCGTGAAATACTGTTTAGTGTTTCTCCGCGAGCTACTGTATGAAACGCCTGCCCGGTTGCCTGCGCCGAGACAGAAGTCGTAACCACGAACAGCATAGCCAGGATAGCGATAATCACCGCGATCTGGCGCTTTTTCATGGAAGCCTCCCTGCGCAAATATGAGTTCGATGCATTTGTTGTCGTTTCTATGCAGGGGCAAACCGCCTTAAAACGCGGCAGAATCATTCCCCCGGCAGACCGATCCCTAACCTATTTGGTTAGTGTCTTCTAACCATTATTTTGCAACAAGTTCATACTTTGTCAAAACTTTGCTGGAAATTCTTTATCACAGGGGCTGTGATAAGCCATATATCCTTGCCGGATTCTTCCTTCAAGTTTGCCAGTGTCCGGATTGCATGAATTAGTAAATTAGTAAATTTTTGCGCATATTTAGCCGGGAATTTCCCTCAAACGGCAAAGATTTTGCCCTGCTGCTTAATTCTTTAATTGACGTTAGGATTTTCAAACTATTTCGAAAAATTGGCCACCGGAAATCCATGAAATTTCCAGCTACGAAATTGACAAATCTTCAACTATCCGGGACGAAGTTTTGCGATCTCCCTAAACTGTATAGTTCAGTGATAGGATATCTGTGCCAAATTTTGAACTTCGGTGATATGAGATAGGGCAAGCCTTGATGAAAAAGCATTACGGCTGGTTGTGGTTTGATGCAGATGGCACCTTATTTGACTTCAACCGTGCAGAAAGTTTGGCGCTGCAGCAGGTCTTTCAATTGATCAATACCCCTTTCAAAGACGAATATGTCAGTCTTTATAAGGACATTAATCAGCAGCTATGGCACGCGTTGGAGAAGAAGGAGATCACCCCCTCGGTTTTGCAGGTACGTCGGTTTGAACTTCTGTTGCAAGCACTACAAGTAGAGTATTCTGCTAGCCAGATGAGTGCTGACTATTTGCAGCAGTTGGCAGCATGCGGAGACCTAATTGGCGGTGCCTACGATATTCTGAGCGCCTTGAATCAAAAATCTCAGATCGCTATTGTCACCAATGGCCTTCAAGTGGTTCAAACAGGGCGCTTAGCGCACTCGCAAATTCGAGATTTCATCTCAGCCCTGATCATCTCGGAGGAGGTAGGCGCAGCCAAGCCCGACACCGAATTTTTTGAAGCTGCATCTGTGCAAACTGGCAACCCCTCCAAAGACGATATTTTGATCATCGGGGACAGCCTAAGCGCCGATATTGTCGGTGGCGCCAACTACGGGATTGATACGTGCTGGTTCAATCCATCCGGTGAACCCCGACCACATAATGTGCGTATCACATACGAAATCAGGCAGTTGACTGATCTGCTCGATTTCATTGAATGAGAAATCTCAACGAAAATACGACCCCTATTTTTACAGACATTCGCCTGCTGTAATGGGAATAGACAAACGGTTTTGTTGTGGCGCAAACGGGCAGGTCGCAAAGTGTGTGAAAGCGCATGGCGGGTGATAGGCTTGATTAAAATCAATCTCCAAATCCGCGCCACCCTTATACGGCATCTTCACATAGCGTGAGGCACCGTAAGTGGTTATTCCGCTTGTTCCGTCACGGAAAATTAGCCACAATTTACCCGGTTCCTCCTGAAATACTTCCAGTGTGAAATGTTGTCCCTGTAGCTCAAAATCTACGATACCGGGGTTGCGAATGGTGGCCAGTTTCCCCAGTGAATTTTCGATAGACACGAGTTTGTTTTCAGGGTGAGGCGTAAATTTTGCCTGCACACGGTAGTCGGGATTTACCGGGAACCAATGTCGCCCCGTGAAATTTTGAAGCGATTCGCTGTTCGCGTCTTTGATGCGTACTCCGTATTGCGCTTCGCGGCGGATCACAAAAAACGTCACATCACGAACCTTGACCACTGTTGGGCCATTTTGGGCGTGGTCATCGCGCAATTTTGCCGGGGGCGTTGTCTTTCCGTTAAACGTGACGCGCTCATCAGTCAACACCTGGAACGATGCCTTACTATTGCGAAACTCCAGAATGCCCACTGCTTCCGGGGCACTGCCCGCAGGTAATTTCACACTGGCATCTTCTGCGCTGCCGACAGTATTTTCCCCTTCGCTTAGCCACGCTAGACCAACAACAGTGAGCCAGCCGTCCTTGCTGCGCATTGCAGTTTCCATACTATCGCGCCACTGCTGTTGTTGTTCTTCGTATGCTTCAACCTTATGACCGCTGACTGCCATTACCCGTTCTCACTTAGCAATACCCGGCGAATACATGCCTATCCGTATGGACGCTGCTGAATGACGTTTTTTGACCTTGCCATATTGTACTTTATTGATTTCACCCGTGCTTAAATGCTGCTAAAGTGTCACAATTCCACTCAATATTGTGCTATCACCAATGCAAAAGGGCTTTGTTTATGCCTACCTTTGATGTTTTGAGTATGGGGCGCAGTTCAATTGATCTTTATTCCAACGATATTGGTGTTCCATTTGAGGAAATAAGTAGTTTTGCCGCGCTGGTGGGGGGCTGTCCGACCAATATCAGTGTGGGTACGCGGCGATTGGGTTTGAAAAGCGCGCTTCTAACCGGTATTGGCGACGATCATGTTGGCAAACTGATCTTAAATTTTCTTAATCGTGAAGGCGTTGAAACACGCTTCATTCCGACAAAAAACGGGCATCGCACTAGCGCCGTTTTGCTTGGCATTCAGCCCCCGGATAAGTTCCCGATCACTTTCTACCGGGATAACTGCGCTGACATTGAACTCGATTTTGATGATGTGCTGGCAGCACCTGTGCAAGATACCCGCTTGTTATTGATCAGCGGGACGGGCCTTTCTAAAGACCCGAGTCGCGTCGCAACTCTGTTCGCCGCTGAAACCGCCCGTCAATCGGGGGCGGAAGTGGTCTTGGATATAGATTATCGGGTCACTGCATGGTCAGATGTACGTGCTTTTGGCATTACGATTAGAACCGCGCTGCCCCTGTGCGATATCGCGATTGGCACTGAAGAAGAGATTATGGCTGCCACTGGCGCATCCAGCGGTGAGGTGGGCGTTGAACGGCTGTTGGCGGGTGTACGCAAAGCAGTGGTATACAAATTGGGCGCGGAAGGCAGCCGTGTTTACACCACAACAGGCGAAGTTTATCAGGCCGAACCGTTCAAGATTCAAGTGCTGAATACGCTTGGCGCT